>JAFDIX010000688.1 GCA_019307805.1 Deltaproteobacteria bacterium
TTGAGGAAATAATAGGCTCCCTTTTTGTTTACGGGGGCCTGGAGGGCCTCAAAGCCGGTTTGGGTCTCTCGCACCTCTTCCAGCACATCCTCCACGACAAATTGAAAGTCTTCTTCAGGTGTCCCCATTGCGCTGCAGGTGTCGTGTTTGAGCGCCATGTCACATGACCCAAGAATTCCTTTGGGTCGATCTTCACGGGGCCAGGCCTGGCGCGCCAGGCCGATCATCTGGGGGATATCCACCTTCATGGGACAGACATAGTTGCATCGCTGGCACATGCTGCACATCCACACCCAGGGCGTGCTCGTCACCTCATCATCGAGCCCAAGGGCCACCATCCTGACAAACTTTCTTGGATCCATATTCTCAAGACCCGTAGCCGGACAACCACTGGCGCACATCCCACAGGTAAGGCAAAGGTCCAAATTGCCTTCGGGTAAAAGATCCCTGACTTTCTTCCTGAATTCACCTTTTTGTTCACTCAGGTTTATCGCTTCATCTGCCATAGGCATAGCCTCCCTTAATTCTCTGTAATCGAACCGTTCACACTACGACCTTGTCCCTAACCCTGTCGAAGATCCCGCTGGGCGGGGAACGTTGAACCCTGGACCTGTGAACGGTTACTGTGGATTGATATCTTACAAAAGTTTCACAATTTTTAAACATTAAAGAAGAAAATGTCAACAGTTAAAATATGGCAAGATTCAAATAATTCTATTGCCATTCATTAGTCCATGTTTTATATAATTACACTCTTAAAACAACCTGCAAATATAAAGGAATAGAGCAGTAGCGCCAAGACGATAAAAGGAGGAATATCCATGGATTTTGCACTAAGCGAGGAACTCCAGATGCTGCGAGATATGGCCCGTGACTTTGCCGCGGAGAAAATCACACCATTCGCCGATGAGTGGGATGAGAACCATTATTTCCCTTATGAAGAAGTCATAAAGCCCATGGGAGAACTGGGCTTTTTTGGAACCGTCATCCCTGAAGAGTATGGTGGAAATGAGATGGGCTGGCTGGCGGCCATGATCCTGACAGAGGAGATAGCGCGGGCTTCCAGTTCCCTCAGGGTACAGATTAACATGCTGACACTGGGCTGTGCCTTCACAATCTTCAAGTACGGATCAGATGAGGTCAAGAAAAAATACATCCCCAAACTTGTCAGCGCCCCATGAAATCCACTGCCATTGATAAGGGTGATCACTGGCTCATTAACGGTTCCAAGACATGGATCTCAAATGCCACCATCGCCGATGTCTTGATCCTTTATGCATACACAGACAGGATAGCAAGAAGTAAAGGGCTATCCGCTTTTGTCGTAGAACCTAAAAACTTCAATGGAATAACTACCACAGATTTCGATAAGATGGGAACCCGCTCCTGCCCCACCGGTGAAGTCACTTTAGAAGATACAGAGGTCCCCAAGGAGAATATATTGGGGAAACCTGGTGACGGTGCAAGAATAGTCTTTGGATCACTCAACCAGACACGCCTATCAGCCGCTGCTGGTGGTGTTGGTGTGGCACAGGCATGCCTTGATGCGGTAACATCATACTGCAAGGGAAGGGAGCAGTTCGGGGAACCCATTGGCCAGTTCCAGATGAACCAGGATATGATCGCTCAGGTCGCATCTGAGATCGAGGCTGCACGTCTTATGGTCTACAAGGCAGCATGGCAAAAGGACCAGGGGCAACTGGGAAACACCCTGGAAGTGGCCCATGCCAAATACCTGGCCGGCGAGGTGGCGGTGAAGAGCTCTCAGGTAGCAATGAAGATTCTGGGTGCCTACGGTTACTCAACAGAATACCCCGTTGCCAGGTATTACAGGGATGCCCCCGCCTACCAGATTGTGGAAGGTTCCGCCAATATCTGCAAGTGGATCATTGCCCTTGATCAGCTTGATATTAGAAAGGCGAACAGATAATAACATTGCTTAGCAATTTTATATAAGGAGGAAAAGATGAGACCCTATTTTGAAAAAATGATCCCTTTTGGTAAACCCCTTTCCGATAGCCAAAAGGAGAGTGCAAAGGAAAATGTAGCCCACATCATGGCAGTAGAAAAAGAGGTCGCCGAGGCCGTAGAGGCCGTAAAAAATGCTGGTATACCGGCAGAGGTTATCAAAAAGAGGGGCCAGTTAACCGTCTGGGAGAGGATTGAATATCTTGTTGATCCCGGAACCTGGCATCCGCTTCACACCCTGTATAATCCCCAATTCAATGAAGAGGGAACCACAGGGGTCGTAGATGGCCTGGCCAAAATCAACGGAAAATGGGCCGTGGTCATCGGCTTTGATAACAAAGTCATGGCGGGGGCCTGGATCGCGGGCCAGGCAGATAACCAGCTCATGGTCACGGATATGGCCAAAAGACTTCATGTCCCCCTGGTTTGGATCGTTAATTGCAGCGGTGTAAAGCTTACCGAACAGCAGGAGGTTTATGCCGGCAGGAGAGGCAATGGGACCACCTTTTTCCGGCACGCTGAACTGGAAAAACTGGGTGTTCCCATTTTAGCAGGCATTTACGGGACAAACCCGGCTGGGGGCGGATATCAAGGCATCAGCCCCACCATCCTCCTGGCCCACAAAAATGCCAATATTGCTGTGGGCGGTAGCGGCATTGTGGGAGGTATGAGCCCTAAGGGCTATTTTGATGAAGAGGGCGCGGAGCAACTTATTGAGGCAACGCGCCATTTCAAGCAGGTGCCGCCCGGCAGTGTTCCCATTCATCACAATGAGACAGGCTTTTTCAAAGAGGTCTATGAGACCGAGGAAGGTGTCCTTGATGCCTTAAAAAAATACATGAACATGATGCCGGCATATGACCCGCACTTCTTCCGTGTAGCCGAACCCAAAGAACCCAAATTTTCAGGGAATGATATCAACAGTATTGTAGCCTTTAACCAGAAACGGAGTTATAACTTTGAGGAGATGCTGGCCCGCATTTTTGACAACAGTGAACACATGGAATTCAGGCCCGACTATGGTCCGGAGGTCTACACCGGACTGGCCAGGATTGATGGCTTTTTACTCGCCTTTATCGGGAATCACCATGGATTCCTGGGTCAAAACTATCCTGAATACGCCCCTTACCCCGGTATTGGTGGAAAACTTTACCGCCAGGGCCTGATCAAAATGAACGAATTTGTTACCCTTTGCGGTCGGGACAGGGTCCCCATTGTCTGGTTTCAGGATACATCCGGCATTGACGTGGGAGATATTGCCGAGAAAGCAGAACTGCTGGGCTTAGGCCAGTCACTGATATACTCAATCGAGCAGACCGATGTGCCCCAGATATGTATTGTTCTCAGAAAGGGAACAGCAGCAGCCCATTACATCATGGGAGGACCCACGGCCAACAACCACAATGCATTCACATTAGGAACCCCGACAACAGAGATTTACGTCATGCATGGGGAGACGGCTGCGGCTGCTTCGTTCTCGAGACGACTGGTAAAAGAAAAAGATGCCGGTCGTCCTCTTGAACCCGTAATTGAAAAGATGAACGCCCTGGCAAAACAGTATCATGATAATTCCCGGCCCATATACTGTGCAAACAAGGGCTTTGTGGACGAGATCGTCTCTTTTACGGACCTCAGAAAATATATCGTAGCTTTTGCGGGCTGTAGCTATCAAAACCCGTATAGGGTCACTATGTCAAGGCCATGAAGAAATAGTACCGTTAGCAGCGTTGTTGAAATAGTAAAGAGCGAGGCGAGAAAGAACAAAAATATGTAAAAGTTCAGCCATCTGGAGCAACTTTTTCGAAACTGAAAGGCGGTGGGGGTCTCTTTTCAGGGGCCGCAAGAGAATTTTTCCACTGCATGGGTGACGCCCCCATGACCCGA
>JAFDIX010000689.1 GCA_019307805.1 Deltaproteobacteria bacterium
GCTTCAACGATTTTTACCAGCAATATAGCCCTTCAGATACAAAGAGGTCTTTACCATGCTATATTGGCAGGTTCTCATCAACGGAGTGCTTCTGGGCGGTCTCTACGCCTGTGCAGCAATAGGATTTTCTGTCATCTGGGGTGTGATGAACCTGATAAATCTTGCCCACGGGAGTATGATCATCCTCGGGGCTTATATCACTTACGTCATAAACTCCGCCACCGGCCTCGATCCTTTCCTCACGATCCCCATAAGCGGCGCAGCTCTTTTTCTCTTGGGTTTCATGGTGCAGAAATATCTGATTAACCATGTAATAGAGGGCTCTGTTTTCATGACCCTGATTCTGACGTTTGGCTTGGATCTGCTGCTGGTCAACATGACTCTGCTCCTGTTTACCGCTGACTTCCGCTCTATAACCCCGTCGTATGCCGGCCTTGCCTGGGAGATAGGTACCATTAGGGTTCCCTATACGCGGTTGGGGGTGTTTTTCTTCGCCCTCGCCCTGACGCTGATCCTCTCTCTCCTTATGAATCGAACGAAGCTCGGAAACGCCATTAAGGCCACCAGCTTTGATAAGGATGCTGCCGGCCTGGTCGGTGTCAATGTCTTCCAGGTCTACGCCATTACCTTCGGCCTTGGGGCTGCTATGGCCGGGATGGCCGGATCCCTGATAAGCGTGCTCCATTCTTTTTCTCCTGTTCTTGGGGGCACGTTTACCATGAAGGCATTCGTTATCGTGGTGCTGGGGGGACTGGGCAGCGTTCCAGGGGCTATTGTCGGCGGGCTGATTCTGGGTATTACAGAAAATTTTGCCTCAGTGTTGCTGGAAGCCGGGTACAAGGATGCCATAAGCTTTATCCTGTTGGTGGCAATTCTGGTGTTGCGGCCGCGGGGAATCCTTGGGAAGCAGTTCTATGCTGAGGTCAAGGAATAGTAGAAGGAGCGAGGGTTGAAGAAGATAGCGACAGTCCTGATCTGTGTGGCAGTGGGAGTTTTTCTGGTCTGGTGTCCGTATCTCGTGAGTTTCTACTGGTTGCGCATCTTGACCAATATCTTCATGTTTGCCATCCTGGCGCAGGCGATAAATATAATCGCCGGCTACGTCGGTTACCCGGCCTTTGGCAATGTGGTCTTTTTCGGACTGGGAGCGTATAGCACGGGTATCTTAATGGTGAAGTTCCAAACCACGTTCTTCACCAGTGTGCTGGTTGGCATAGCCATATGTGTTCTGTTTACTCTACTTTTCGGCGTACCCGTTCTGCGATTGAAAGGTCACTATTTCGCCATCGCCACTCTCGGGCTGAACGAGGCCACAAGGGCCATAGTAGATAATCTGTCCGGTCTGACCGGCGGAGGAATGGGGTTGTCCCTCCCCCTGCGCGCAGGAGATATCGGCGCGAATACCCGCTATTTCTACTTTCTGTTCTACGGGACCATGCTGCTGAGCATTCTGGTTACCTATCTCCTGAGCCGGAGTCGTTTTGGCTATGCCTGCCGTTCGATTCGCTCTGATGAAGAAGCCGCAGAGGGCATGGGGATAAACACTACCAAATACAAGACCTTGGCGTGGATGATCAGTGCGGTACTTACCGGGATTGCCGGAAGCGGTTACGCTTACTGGATGAGCTATATCGAACCGGGGGTGGTTTTTGATATGACTATAGCAATCAAATCATTTGTCATGTTCCTGCTGGGCGGCGCCGCAACCGTCCTTGGTCCCATTGTGGGGGCATTTTTCGTGGAAGCAGTCTCTACGCTCACCTGGAGCCATTTGCTCAATTATCATACAGGGACCCTGGGGGCAATTATCATACTGGTCGTCATCTTCATGCCCCAGGGCTTCATCTCTTTTATCCAGCAAGGTTTCTCCTTTTCCACCTTTGTGAAGAAAGGCAAAAAGAAGTTTAGCGGTCGGGAGAAACGGATCGAAATGGCATAAACCAAAAGGATGGCTACTCGGCGGCAGAATTAGGGAGAGAGGATGCTTGCAGTTCACCACCTGGGCTCTGGCTATAAGCCCCTACAGATCTTGTGGGATATAGAGCTTTCCGTGCAAGAGGGAGAGTGGTTAGCACTCCTGGGGCCTAATGGGGCCGGAAAATCTACCCTCTTGAAAACGATAGTAGGCTTACTCAAGCCGTTTCAGGGTGAGATATGGTATCTGGGGAAGGAGATCAGCGCGCTCCCGGTTCATGAAATGGTGCGATTGGGGATTGCGCTGGTGCCTGAGGGGCGAAGGCTCTTTGCCGGTATGACGGTCAGAGAGAACCTGATGATGGGCGCATTTTCTCAAAATGAGAATGGAAAGATCACCGCACAACTTCAGAGGGTCTTTGACCTGTTCCCCGTTTTGAAGGAAAGGGAAAAACAGGTAGTCGGCACCCTCAGCGGGGGAGAGCGGCAGATGTGTGCCATAGGTCGCGCTTTGATGTCACGTCCGAAATTGTTGCTGATAGACGAACTGTCCCTGGGTCTCGCCCCGGTAGTGGTGGATGGGCTTTTGGAAACGTTGGTTGCCATCAAACAGGAGGGGGTAACGCTCCTTGTGGTTGAGCAGGATGTCAATACGGCTCTGGCATATGCTGATCGGGGATATGTTTTGCGGGAGGGCAGGATTGTGAAAAGTGGCGAAGCAAAA
>JAFDIX010000690.1 GCA_019307805.1 Deltaproteobacteria bacterium
GCCATTGCCGTTGATTTCGATACAAATAACACGCTTGGGCCGATGGATTTCGTGTCCAGGGCGAAGCACTACGGTATATCCTCCTACGTTGAGCGAAGCAAGTCCAAGGGACACCACGTCTGGATTTTTTTCGAGGAAAAGGGAGTCCTTGCTCTTAAGGCACGCCTTGTTGTGCACCATATCCTCGATGAGATCGATGAACCGGATACAGAAGTTTTTCCAAAACAAGACGTTCTCAACAGTAACGTACGGTATGGCAATTTTACAAACGCCCCTCTATTCGGGGCCTTAATTCTCAACGAAAAAACTGTCTTTGTTGACCCCACCACATTCGAAATGTATCCCAACCAGTGGGACTTTCTTGAATCCATAGAGAGAGTCGGCGAGCACATTCTGGACGACATCATTGAGATTAATAATCTATCCATACCTCAAACCAAACCCCGGCCTTCAAAAAGCAATTTGGCTAAAGGTGGCCCGGGTCGGTTCGGCCTTTCTGCCTGTGCTCAAAAGATGCTCAAAGACGGCGTATCCCAATTCCAGCGGGTGAGCTGCTTTCGCCTTGCTGTTCATTTGAAAAGGCTTGGTCTGCCGTACGACGTAACTGTGGCTGCGCTTAAAACCTGGGCCTTGAAAAACAGACCTATAGACGGCAAAGGGGTGATCCGGGAGAAAGAGATCCGCTCACAAACATCCTGCGCTTATGAGAAATCATATGTTGGATATGGTTGTGAAAGCGCTGCCATAAAACCCTTTTGTGACCCTGCCTGCCCCGTAAGGCAGTGGCGACAGAAAGAAAAGGATTTTACTCAGGAATTCCGAACATAAAGAAGGAAAAGTGTCCTCAATGGAAGAATATCTCACAACAACTGAATTGAGCAAGCGGATAAAGATGGCACCCGGAACCATCCGAAACCTTGTGTGGAAGCAAGAATTCAAAGAGAACACCCATTATCTTAAGCCCACACGCAGAAAACTTCTGTTCGTTTGGAGTGAAGTTGAGGAGTGGCTGTATCGCAATTCTTGTCAGGGGTACCCTAAATCAAACAAGCAGGTTGACAGCCTCATAAATATCTAAAACCCTCGTTATTGACCTCTCTTCCGAAATTATGGTATTAAAATTAAAGTGACATCTGGACGGAAAGGAGGTGGTGGGAAAAGCGGAAAGGGGTTTTATATGAAACACAGTAAGATCATAGAAATCTCCGGTTACCGCAAAAAAATAGACAAAAAAAAAGAGGGCGACCGGCTGAACGACGGCAAAAAAGGAAGAGTTTACAGCCGGGGTGGCAAATTATGGGTGGATTTCTACTACCTCGGGGAAAGGGTGCGTGAACCGTCGGGACTGGAAGACACTCCCCCCAGCCGCATCATTATAAGAAAGCAGTTGGATTTGGTTATGGCTGAAATCGTAAACGGGGTGTTCGAGTTTGCAAAAAGGTTCCCGAACAGCAAGAGGAAAGACTATTTCAGCATGCTGGAAGGGAGGATATTAAGGAAGGAACCTGAAGATATCCTCTTCAAGGACTATGTAGATAGATGGTGGGAGGAGATGGAACCAGGAATGAGCGAAAGCCAGATCAGGGATTATACCACGATTCTCAAGACCCACCATATGCCTTACTTCTCCAAGATGCGCTTCAGTGAGATCTGCTCCAAGTTGCGCATGAAGAAATATGTGGCCCACCTCAAGGGCAAGAAGACGCCTTTGGGGAAACCGTTGTCTGCCAAACGAATCCGGAACGTCATGATCCCCCTGAGGGTTATCGTGCGGGATGCCATGGAGGAGTACGAATGGCGGGACCTGATAGACCCTTTTTCCGGGCTCAAGCTGCCCAAGGTCAGGAAGAAACGCATCCACCCTTTCACCGTCGAGGAGTGGGCAGTCCTGAAAGGCCATCTTCCTGTCTGGCTCCAGCCCTATTTCGAGTTTGCCGTTCAGACGGGGCTGAGGCCCTCCGAACAGGTGGCGCTGAAGTGGGCGGCTGTCGATGCTGGGTTCATTTACATCGAGCTGAGCCGAGTGCGGAACCGGGAGAAAACGGATCTCAAGACCCCGGAAAGCAACCGGCGCATTGAGATCCGGCCGTCCATGAGGAAGATACTGGAGGTCCAGCGGAGGCAGACTGTCCATTTTCAGAGCGAGTACGTCTTTGTGAACACAAAGGGCTTGCCGTGTGTTCAGGACACCCTTCGCGGGCACTGGGTAAAGGCCATGGAGAAGAGCGGGCTCCCCTTCAGGCGGATGTACGAGACCCGGCACACGTTTGCGTCCTGGGCGCTTTCAAAGGGCGAGGCCCCTGAATGGGTCGCCCGGATTCTGGGGCATGTGAGCACGGCCATGGTGTTCAATACCTACAGCCGTTACATACCCAACATGACGAGAAGGGACGGATCGGTCCTGGAAGAGATGTTCAGCGGGGATATAAACAAAAAAGGCAGTCCAGAATAGGCACAATCTTGGGCACAAAGACTGAAATCCGGACTGCTCTTAACAACTAACATATTGATGTTATTATATTTATTTATGGTGCCGAAGGCGGGACTTGAACCCGCACGCCCGTAAGGCACTACCCCCTCAAGATAGCGTGTCTACCAGATTCCACCACTTCGGCAAGTATCTCCAGTATTATTTGAC
>JAFDIX010000124.1 GCA_019307805.1 Deltaproteobacteria bacterium
CTTCCCCCCCGTGTGTACTTCCTGCCACCCATATGGGGTCTTCCGGATCCAGGTAAAGCGCCTGCATCCAGTCTTTCCCCTCCTCTTTATCCATGGGCACCCAGTCCCTGTCAAATTTAATATTGCCCACGGTTTTGACTCTCCCTCTCTCAACACCAATGCGCAGGAGCCTTTCTCTATCCAGGTCCGACTGCATAAGACATTCGTTCAATGTGTTCAACATGCCCCTGACAAAAACAGGAAACCGGCTATAGGAGCGAAAGGTCCTTGGGGAAATGCGTCCGTTCAGCAATAATGCCGGAACCCCTTTTTTCTTCAGACGGTAAATGAGCCCGGGCCATAGATCCGTTTCCACAAGCAGGAAGATAGCCGGATCAATACAACATGGGGAGAATGGCATCCACTTTGCCCCTCAGTTTTTTTTGCGCGATTTTCATTCCCTGGGGAGTGGTCACGGTGAGCACTATTTTCTTTGAGGGGTATTTTTCTTTGAGCGCCTCAATGAGGGGAAGAGAAGAGAGGACTTCTCCCAGGGAAAGGGCGTGCACCCAAGCGGTTTTATCTGAAAAGAGACGGGAAGGGAGTCTCCACCCCAATCGTTCAAGGATACGCCCCTTTCTCATCAAGGGGAGGAACGGGAGGAGCAAAATAACGACAACGGTCCATGCAAAATGGTAAACTGTTCCGGACATCTCAACGCTTACGCCGCCTTCATCTCCCTTTACCGGGAGTTCAATAATGAATTTGGCCCCCCTGGGCTTCTGGTCCTGGACGCGAATTGACCCGTTATGGTCCGTAATAATAGTGTTCACAATGGCAAGACCCAGGCCGGTCCCCTGTTTCTTAGTGGAAAAATAGGGTTCAAATAAACGCACCTTGTGTTTCGGGGGAATCCCCTTCCCATTGTCCGCAACCTCGATCCTCACCAAATCCTGTTCCCGATCAAAGGAAAGATCGATCACAACCTCTCCCTCATCTTCGATGGCATCCATGGCATTGTCCAGCAGGTTGATCATGGCTCTCTTCAACTGTTCCTTGTCCACTTTTATGACAGGGACCTCATCCGAGCTGTGAAAAACCATTTTCACATCCTTCTGGGCCTCCTTATATAGGCTCATGGCCTCCTCTATGATTTCGGCGATACTGTGGGGCTTAAGCAATGGGGCCGGCAACCGCGCAAAAGTGGAAAATTCATTGACAAGCCGTTTCAGTCCTTCAACCTGATTGATGATCATGTTGGTACATTCTTCAAATACCTTTCCGTCTTCCTGGGTGAGTTTCGAGCCATATCTCTTCTTGAGTCGCTGGGCCGAGAGCTGAATAGGGGTAAGGGGATTTTTTACCTCATGGGCGATGCGTCGGGCGACCTCCCGCCATGCAGCCATTCTCTGGGCCCTTTCCATGGCTGTAACGTCTTCAAAGACAGCCACCATGCCAAGGTATTTTCCGCGATCATCACGAAGCACTGTGAGGACCACCAGGAGTGTCAGTGTCTTGTTCTTGACCGACAGACTGACCTGTCGTTCCAGGATGCCTTGCCTGAAAAGACTTCTATCCCGGACGAATTCGTCTACCACTTCGACGTAGTCTCTCCCGATCGCATCCTGGTAGTTTTGGCCCATGATATCTTTCGCGCTGATATTGAGCATCCTCTCTGCGGATTTGTTGATTGTGAGGATTCTGCCTTCCGCATCCGCGGAAACCACCCCTGCCCCCACATTTGCCAGCACAATCTCCATATAGCGGCGGCGCTGATCGAGTTCGATGTTGCTGTGGACCAGTTCACCGTGGGCCTCTTCCAGCTGTTGCTTGCCCTTCTTGAGGTCCAGGGTCATCCTGTTGAATGAATTCACCAGAATGCCTATTTCATCCTTCGCTTCAGAGTCTATGAAAAAGTCGTAATCCCCTGAGGCAATGCGGTTGGTTGCTTCTGCAAGTTCCTGAATGGGCACGGTGATCTGCTTTGAAAGGTAGAACCCAAACCAGACGGAGGAGAAAATGATGAGCAGGGTGACGATTGAGAGGATAATCATATAGCTGGTCTTGATAGGTTGTTTCAGCATTTTGAGTTGTCGATATTCCTCAAGCCCTTTGGAGATGGCCCTCAGCCTGTTGACAAAGACACCCGGGATGAACTTCCCCAGAACAATCAGCCCGACAACCGCCCTTGATTCAGTCCTGGAAAATATAGGGACGATACCACTCACAAGATCCCCGTGGGGCAGGGATTGGATCTCCTGAGCATCCGTTCCCTCTTCAAAGCTTTTTCGCAGGAGATCCGTCCCAGGATCTTTGTACGCGCTCAGGTCGATTCTTTCATTTTGGGATATGGCACGCAGCGTCATTTCCTGGGAGAAGACCTTGATAGAAGCGAATTGGTACTCCATCCGCTTTTCACCGACAAATTTTTCCAGTTTGTCCTTCCGATTTAAGAGCATGTACCCGTGGTATGTGATCAGACGCCCCATACTGTTGCCGTGGGCCAGTGTCTCCTCTGCCACCCTGTCGTAGTATCCCCTGCCAACGTCCAGGGATTTATTCAGGGTCCTTTCGATGGGCAGGCTGAACCAGTACTCAATGGAGGCAGAGATAAACTGGACGGAAGCAAAAAAGAGGATGATCGTAGGGAGCAGGGACAAAAGGACAAATGCCAGGACCAGTTTGGTCCTGAGCTTCGCCCCCATGATCCCCTTTCTTCTTTCAAAGAGCAGTTTAACGAGATTCCGCGTAGTCAGATAGAGCAGGAGGAGGAGCAAAATAACATTGAGGTTGATGAGCGCAAAAATGAGAATACTGCTGGATACGGGAAGATCGAGCCCCAGGTCAAAGGCCTTTATTCCGAGGTAGGACAGAGGAATGATGATCAGGAAAAGAGCGATGATAATATACCGCTCTCTGCGTTTCCGCTTTATTTCTTCCCGTTCTGAGTCTGGATAGGGCCCCGTCATTCATCAATACCTGAATTCGATCATTTTCCAATCGGTCTCAAAGTCCCAAAGGGAGAGGAAAAAAAACACATTATGCAAATGGAGGGGAAGTTCGATTTTATCAAGTTGGGTCATCATACCGAGCTGGTAAGTTCTCCCCCTGAATAGTTTATGGAGTGGCGCCACTTTGAGTGCGACCACATCGGCCATCATTTTTTTTGCCTGTTCAAAGGACTTGACGGTGGTTGTCTTCTCACCTGCCTCCGAGAGGGTCACCGCGTAGATCTCTTTCAGATTATCGTACTTGATGGTATGGGAAAATTGCATTTCCACAACATCCTTGTCCCACCAAAAGGCTCTATTCATGCTGAGCGTCACAAAAAACTTGAATGTTGTGGTAATGCCGTTTTCAATGGCCTTGTTCATTTCAGGAGTAAAGCAGTTGTTCACAGTGAAATAGACGAGAAGGTGATCCCTGGTATTGGTGACGACCACGTCGGAGATATTGGCATCCTCTGCATAAGCGATGACACCCCCGCTCATGAGCATGCACAGAATAAGTATCAGAAGACTTTTTTTTCTCTTTTTCATGAAGCAGATGGAATAGAGGAAGAAAGATGGCACCCTTTTGAATCCGCCTGAGGCGGACAAGGGGTTCATTCCCCGCCGCTTGCGGCGTTTCAATGCATTTGTAGATACCCCGCTGCTCTGCAGTGGGGTCGTTCATCCAAGGCCGGGTGACAAAAAAATCCGTAACACCCACGGTACGCAATACGGGGGAGGCGCCTCCGACGGTTTTCGATGAACAAATCCCAAAATATCAGAAACTTCAGTCGGATATGATCATATCCAAGAGGGCAGTGAAATGCAATGGCGAATGGAGCCCCACGGGTAAATCCGTGGTACCCTTAAATTACCCGTCTTTCCATCCGACCTAGCAAGCTACTGCGGAAGCGGATAAAAAATATGGCCCCTCCCAGGGGGAGAGGCCATGTCGAAATTTAAGATATTATTGATACAAGAAAACTAGGCGGGTATGGGCTCCATGGCGCCAAAGGCAGGTATGGTGACGCTATTTTCGGCAATTGCCTCTGGCGTTTCAAAGGACATGCATTTCCAGTGGCGTTTATTGTCCATCAATTTCCTAAGCATGTACTGGTTTAGAAAGTGTCCGGATCTTTCCACCACAAAGTGACCGATCACCGCGCGCCCAAGGATGGCAAGGTCTCCGATGAAATCCAGGATCTTATGCCTCACGAATTCATCCCTGTAACGCAGTCCATCCTCGTTAATGACCCTAAAATCATCGATCACGATAGCATTATCGAGGGAGCCGCCCAGCGCCAAACCATTTTCCTGCAACATCTGGATGTCCTTCATAAAACCGAAAGTCCTGGCCCTACTGATATCATCGACAAAATCCTTGCCCGAAAATCGCATGGAGTATTTCTGATTTCTGAGCAAGGGATGGCGGAAGTCGATCATATAGGAAATTTTCAGTTCCTTTGATGGAAATATGCTTACTGAACGATCCCCATCATTCACTTTAAAGTTCTTTTTAATGACCAGAAACTCTTTTGGACTCTTTTGTTCCCTGATCCCGGTGCTTTTCAACAGATAGATAAAAGGGGCGCAACTCCCGTCCATAATGGGCACCTCAGGCCCGTCAAGTTCCACCCTTACATTATCAATACCCAGTCCGAAAAAGGCCGCCATAATGTGCTCAATGGTGGATACCTTGTTTCCGTTATTGCCGATGGTGGTTGACAGGTTCGTATCCACAACATTATCAAAATGGGCATTAATAGCGGGCTGTCCCACGAGATCCTTTCGGATAAAACTAATTCCGGTATCAGCGGGGGCAGGTTTAATGGTTAACTTGACCCGTTTCCCTGAATGCAGGCCTATTCCTGTACAGCCCACTTCATCGCATATGGTTCGCTGCCTGAAATTCACTCAATTCTCCTTTTGGTCAAGATTTAGGGGCACATAATGTGCTTTGCTAGTGAATCTACTCGCAAAGTACATGCCAAAACGAGAAAAAGAGGGTTTTTTCTGCGAACCAATCATCAACATATTGATATTGCTGCATTTTATATTGTATCTTTTTGGGATTCTTTGACAAAAAATCCGTTGCTTTCTTCACGTATGACAGGAATGTTGCAAAAAAACCACAGGCTTGTCTCAAAAAAAACATAATATTCTGCTTTTTTAACAAGTTGCAGGTCTTTGCCGACGGTTTTCAAGCTGCAATGGTTATGAATTTTGTGGTTGTCCCATCCAGATCGGATATCCATGCATATTCTTCAGAAAACGCCCGCCAGACGGCAGAGAGTGTTTCCCCCAGGTGGGTTACGGTATCGGGATCAGAAATTGTGGTATAGGATGAGAAGTCTTTGATGAAGGCATCTTCAAATGGGGACATATCATAGGGGGGTTCTTTGGCCGTACCTCTGAGCTTTTCAAATAATTCCCTTGCCTGGGCCAGGGAGATCCCTGCAACACCAGGGGCAAGGCCCAACATCATACGCCCCCAGAGATTAAAGAGCAGGGGATGAAATGTCGCCTCCGGGGACTGCAGCAAGTCCTCATCCATTGGAAAACGATTTGTCAATTGCTCAACAAGGCTGTCCAATACCATCATGCCACGAACGGCTTGCAAAGTCTCACTCAACTCGGTGACCCATTCAAAGTCCTTGTATTCCTCGCCCTCATGAAACCCGGTGTAGAGTCTTGGAATCCGTCCTAAAAGGCCTGATAATAAGCTTCCCCAATCTTCACCCCAAAAACTGGGATGGAGTCCTTGCCGCTGGAACCAGCTTCCCGTCACCCACCGCTCCGCCTCCCATTTCACTTTCAGGCAAAGACCTATCCCCACGCGATAGATGGACAAGAGTGTGTGTTGCTGAAGGAGGCCCTCGGCCTTGAGGGTATCTCGACCACAGACCCTCTCCAGCCCCAGGTTCAAAAGCCTCCCGACCTTGCGAGAGACCCTGACGAGGTCATCGACTTCATCCACGTGAATGCCGTCTGCCGACAGAATCTGATTGCACAGCCCCGCAAACTCCAGGCGGATTCTGTCGAGCAGCAGATGATCCGTCATTCCCTGGACTGTATCAGTGAGCAGGTTTGCCATGCCGGTCTGGTGCAAAGGAGAGACAGGTATCAGGTCCCTGATTTCTTTGTCCACCATCAGTGCGGACAGGGCGGGGATTGACTCATTTTCCAGTTCTTGCGGATCCAGCGGGGCATAGGCGGATAATGCCTCCTCATAGGGAAGAAATCCGTGTTCCGCCAGCCTGACGTTTCTCATTCTGTACATGCCCTCTTCCGTCTCACCGGGCACCAGGCCTGCAAGCCCCTGAAGGAAAGAATGGTAGCGGGTGAAGTCCTCCTTTGCCAAGGCCCGTATCAGTTCTTCCGCCTGCTCCCGGTATTTCGGATCCCTGGCCCTGATGTAGAAGACACCATCAAGGCTGAAGAAACCCTCGGGGATATCAAAGACCTCGTCATCGGGTTCAAGGATGATTACTTCAATACTTTTGGACACATGGTAAAAGGCCAGGGCCTGTCCCTCGCCAAAAAGCCATTTCACAAGGCGACGGGGATCGGCCTCCAGAAGCCGCCCTATCCAGGACGATGTCTCCTCCAGATCGACCCGGTCCCTTTTCCAGATCTCCAGATCCAGCACATACTGCCACTGTTCCTCAGAGGCCAGTTCCAAAACAGGAAGGCAGTCGTCCACCCCCACCTTTTTGATCAACCAGAAAAAGTCCTCTGACGGCAGGGACTCCACCAACTCCCGGGGTTTGTCAGAACCCAGGATACGGTCCACGATCCCACCACCGGAAAGGCCGTGCAGTTCTCCTAAAAAGGCCATCCGATCCGCCGAAGCAGATGGCAGGTCCTGAGAGCCTGAAGTCACACCCCCCTTTTTTATGTTTACGCCCAATGCCTACTCTCCATTATCGAACTAACCTTCTAGTTTAGTGTCTCAGAAATACCTTTAATAACGTGAATCCTTTAATGCTCGGCCAACCTATGATCATACATCCAAAATCGTTGTCATAATATTGATATGTATTCCTGGGACAATACACTAGCTCTTCTCCTGCATCTTCTCGACCAATTTCTTCACTTCCTCGGCCCGGTCCTTGTGTGTGATGAGGGTGTTCCCGCCTGAACGCACCGCTATCAGGTCCTGGACTCCGACGAGCATTACGGTCTCCTCAGGGTCTTCACAGAAGACCAGATTCCCCTTTGAGTCCAGTTGTTCCAGATGCCCGCGAAAATAGTTTCCCCCTTCTGCCTGGGGAAGATAGTCACTGAGCGCCTGCCACCCCCCCACATCCTTCCAGGAAAAGCGGCACCACACACACCGCACTTCCATTGCCTTCTCCATCACACCGTAGTCTATGGATATCCTCTCAAGTGAGGCAAATGCGCCCTCCAGGGCTTCCATCCACCGGGAGGTGTCAAAGGCCTGGACGGCTTCGGAGATGGCCTTCACATGGTGGGGCAAATACCTGGTCATCTCATCCAGAATGTTGTCGGTATTCCAGACGAACATACCCGAGTTCCACAGGAACCTACCGGATGCTACATACTGTCGGGCGGTCTCAGGGTCAGGCTTTTCCTTGAAACGAATCAACTTAAAATGCTCTATTTCCCCGTCATCAGCCACCTTTTGACCCAACTCCAGATACCCGTAGCCGGTTGATGGGTGGGTCGGTTGTATGCCAAGGGTATAGAGGGCGCTGCTCTGCTGAGCCATGTTTACAGCAGAGAGGAGCGTCTTGTGGAAAACCTCTTGTGGTTCGATCATATGGTCCGCAGTCAGGGTGATCATCACCGGGTTTCCAAAAATCTCGCGGCAGAGTAACGCGCCGAGACAGACCGCAGCCGCAGTATCTCTCTTGAGGGGTTCGCCTATGATGTTTTCCACGGGGATTTCCGGGAGCTGTTCCCTGGTCAGATCTACAAAGGCCCTATTGGTGAGGACAAGGATGCGCTCCGGAGCGAAGAGATCAGCGATTCGGTCAAAGCTTTTTTGCAACAGGCTTCGATCATCAAAGAGTTTCAGGAACTGCTTAGGCCTTTGGGCTGTGCTCAAGGGCCAAAAACGAGTGCCCATGCCGCCGGCCATAATCACGGCCACCTTCTCATTCTGAGCCTTTTCCATGGCACCTCATCCTGTC
>JAFDIX010000691.1 GCA_019307805.1 Deltaproteobacteria bacterium
AATTTGCTTGCCTGAAAAAGAAGCTAAAATATTTGGTTTTTGGTGCTTGGAATTTTCATGATTTTCATTGAGCAAGTATCATCCCTAAATTCAGTCAATTACCTGTTTAAATGATGTAACCCCGCCAGGCGGGATTCAATCTTCATCACTCTCCAACCGTGAACCCCTGAACGTTGAACCCTGAACGTTGAACCCTGAACCTGTGAACGGTTACCTAAATTTTAGATTAACGATGAGTCGGGGGATATGTCAAGGAAAATTGAGGGCCATTTAGCCGGTCAATTTGTCTTGACTTGAAAAGAGCTATCTTTATATATTTGATTTGCTTAAATCTTTACGCCATAAAATTGCGAAGCAAAAAATACAGATGAGAGAGGCTGTTATTGTTAGTGCATGTAGGACTGCCATAGGGGATTTTGCGGGCTCCTTGAGCACGGTATCGGCGACCGATCTGGGCGCCATTGTTATTAAAGAGGCCGTAAAAAGGGCCGGAATAAGCAATGGTGATGTGGATGAGGTCATTATGGGGTGTGTCCTTCCACATGGCCTTGGACAGAACCCGGCCAGACAAGCTATGGTCCGGGCCGGCCTGCCCTGGGAGGTTGGCGCGATCACTGTAAACAAGGTCTGCGGTTCAGGTTTAAAGGCCGTGATGCTGGCGGCCCAGGCCATCCAGTGCGGGGATGCCGATGTGATTGTAGCAGGAGGGCAGGAGAACATGAATCTCTGTCCCTACATGATGGCGAAGGCGAGGACAGGGTATCGCATGAACAATGACAAGGTTATTGATGGGATGGTCCATGATGGCCTGTGGGATCACGTGAATAATTTTCATATGGGAATGAGCGCCGAGCTGGTCGCGGAGAGATACGGGGTCAGTCGCGAGGATATGGACGATTTTGCGCTTAAGTCATATCAGAAGACCTGGAAGGCTATTGAGGAAGGAAAATTCAAGGAGGAGATCGTTTCTGTGGAGGTCCCGGTCAGAAGGGGTGACCCAAAGGTCTTTGACACGGACGAGATCCCCTTAAAAGAACCCAGGACAAGCGCAGAGGCGCTGGCAAGGCTCAAGCCCGTCTTTAAAAAGGAGGGTGATGTTACCGCCGGGAATGCCTCCAAAATCAGTGACGGTGCATCAGCCCTGGTTGTCATGTCCAGGGAAAAGGCGAGTGAGTTGGGGGCCAGACCTATGGTTCGCGTAGGGGCACAGGGGGCGGCCGGGATAGACATGAAATACGTCCTTGCAGCGCCTATTTTTTCCATACCCAGGGTGCTGGCCAAGGATGGCCTCAAGGTTGAGGATATTGAACTCCATGAGATCAACGAAGCGTTCAGCTCCTCATCTGTTGCGGTAAACAGGGAACTGAACATAGAGCCTGAAAAGGTGAATATCCACGGGGGATCTGTTGCATTGGGGCACCCCATTGGAGCAAGCGGGGCAAGGCTGCTGACCACACTAATATATGCCATGAAGGGTACGGGGGCAAAGGTGGGTCAGACCACCCTCTGTCTGGGCGGTGGAGAGGCGGTAACCCTAGTAGTTTATAATGAAAAATGAAGGAGATAGCATTATGGGTGATGTAGTTATTGTATCCGGTGCGAGGACCCCCGTAGGGGCCTTTGGGGGAAGTTTGAAGACAACGCCCGTTGTTGAAATGGGTTCCCTGGTATTGAAAGAATCCATCAAGAGGGGAGGGCTTAGGCCCGTTGCGAAAGATGATTTGACCCGGTTTGAGGCGGATCTCTTTAAAGGCAAGGGGATGGTGGAACTGGAAAGGGAGTCTTATGACTACGATGATTCACTTCAGCCGGTGAAAATCGATGAAGTGATTATGGGAAATGTGGTGGGTGCCGGTCAGGGACAGAATGTGGCACGACAGGCCATGATTAAGGCAGGTATTCCCAAGGAGACCACAGCCTTTACAGTGAACAAAGTCTGTGCCTCCGGCATGAAGGCCGTAGCCCTGGCCACACAGTCGATCCTCTCCGGCGAGGCAGAGGTTATCCTGGCAGGGGGGATGGAGAATATGAGTCTCATACCCTATGCTATCCCCGCCGCAAGATGGGGTGCCCGAATGAACAGTGCGGACCTGATTGACCTAATGGTATTTGATGGGCTTTTTGAGATTTTTTATGGCTATCACATGGGAATAACGGCTGAAAACATTGCCGAACATTATGGTATTTCCAGAAAAGAACAGGACGAACTTGGGGCCCTCAGCCATCAGAGGGCAAGAAAAGCCATAGCCGAAGGACTTTACAGGGAGGAGATCGTGCCGGTTGTGGTGCCACGGAGAAAGAGAGACCCCCTTGTTTTTGATACGGATGAGAGACCCATGGAGACCAGCGTGGAAAAGATGGCAAAACTTCGTCCTGCCTTTAAAAAGGACGGGACGGTTACGGCGGGGAATGCCTCAGGGATCAATGATGCTGCTGCAGCCGTGCTGGTCATGTCAGATACTAAGGCGAAAGATTTAGGGGTTAAGCCCCTGTTCAAAATAAAGGCCTATTCATCGGGCGGGGTTGATCCTGCCTTTATGGGCATTGGCCCGGTACCGGCTGTCAGAAAAATCCTTCACAAAGAAAAACTTTCAATAGATGATTTTGATGTAATCGAACTGAACGAGGCCTTTGCATCTCAGGCCATCGCCTGCATGCGGGAATTGAAATGCGACATTGAGAAGACCAACCCTCTTGGAAGCGGCATCTCCATAGGTCATCCCATCGGGTGCACCGGAGCCCGCATTCTCCTGACCCTTATGGGAGAAATGAAGAGAAAAGGGCATGCCCTCGGCCTTGCCGGCCTCTGTATCGGTGGGGGTCAGGGCATGGCCATGGTTCTGGAAAGAGTGTAATGATT
>JAFDIX010000125.1 GCA_019307805.1 Deltaproteobacteria bacterium
AGCTGCATCCCGGCAGCCCGCAACCACCACAGTTGGCACCGGGCAGGGCGTCATCAACGGCTTCCACCTTGGGATCCACGTAGACATAGAAAATTTTGGAAGCCAGGGCCAGACTTACTCCCACGACCATGCCCAGGCCTCCCATTACAAGAAGTCCCCCTAACATATTGTTCCTCCAGTTTTCAAAACTATAAACTCATTTGTAATTATTTCGTACTTGTCATGCCGGACTTGATCCGGCATCCAGTGGCGCATCACCTTGCAGGTGCGCTGGATTCCGGGTCAAGCCCGGAATGACGAAAACACCAATAGGCGCAGTTTTAATAATTGCGATACACCCTCTCAGCACCCGGATTTTTGCCAATAATAGCGTTGCCTCGAATTTCCATTTTTGCACCTGAATATCAACATTTTGCTGTCCGCTGAATGCTGACAGCTATCTCTACGCCATTCCCTTGAAGGCGAAAAAGGCAAGGGACATGATGCCGGCAGTCACCAGCCCGATGGATGTATCTCTCAAGGGCTTCGGGACCCTAAGCCCACCGCATAGCTGAAAGAGCTCACCAGGGCCTCCACAAATCCATATTCTTCTTTGACGTTGATCAGACAGACGCCCATCACCGCGCAGTTGGTGGTGATCAGGGGGAGGAAAATCCCCAGCCCGGCATAGAGGGCGGGCACGATTTTTCTCAGAAACATCTCCACAAACTGTACCAGAGAGGCGATCACCAGGATAAAGGCGAGTGTTTTCAAGTATTCAAACCCAAAGGGCTTCAGTATATAGAAATCTGTTATCCAGGTAATCGCACCGGCCATAACCAGAACGAAAACCACGGCCATGGCCATGCCTGTGGCGGTCTCTATGCTCTTGGAAACACCCAGAAAGGGGCAGTTCCCCAGGTACTGCATCAGGAGGATGTTATTCACAAAGATACAGCCAATGGCCAGTACGATGAAATCAGTCATGCATTTTCTCCTTGCTCCGGTAGATCATGATTCAGCCTCTACTTTTTGCCAAACATATTCATGAGACAGAGCATCAGACCCAGGCAGATAAAGGCCCCGGGCGCCTCCACCATAAAGACAAAGGGCTCAAAAGAGGGGCCGAAAACCTGCAAAGTCTTACTCGTGATCGGAACGGTGAAGGTGCCGTTTCCAATAAGTTCCCGAAAAAAGGCAAGGACCGTCAAGGACAGGGTGAACCCTATGCCCATCCCCAGGCCGTCGGCCAGTGAGGGAAGAGGTCCGTTCTTGGATGCAAAGGCCTCTGCCCGTCCCAGCAAGATACAGTTGACCACGATGAGGGGGATAAAGATCCCCAGCTTGGTATACAGGGGATATGCGTATGCCTGCATGACCAACTCTACCACGATCACGAAGGTGGCGATCACGACAATGAAGCAGGCAATCCTGACCCGTTTGGGTATGATATTCCTGCAGAGGGATATGAGCACATTGGAGCAGACCAGGACAAAGGTCGTGGCCAACCCCATCCCAAAGCCGCCGTCCACGCTCTTGGTCACCGCCAGGACCGGGCAGAGCCCGAGTACCAGGCGAAAGGGCGGTATTTCAGCCCAAAGCCCTTTTGTGAATTCCTGCATAACGCTCTTTGCCATAAGCCCTTACTCCCTATGGTTTGACTGTCTTTACTTTTTCTTTGATATCTGCCTTGAGCCGTTCGTAGATATCGACAGAATCCGTTAATGCCGCGCACACGCCCATTGAAGACACCGTGGCCCCGCTGACCGCATCGATGTCTCCGCCGTCTCCCTTGATCTTGAAGGTTGTTTTGACGGGCAATCCCTTGAACTGTTCTCGAAAGGCGGGATCTGTTTGCGTCCTGGAACCCACCCCGGGGGTCTCGCTGTGGGTGGTCACACCCGCCCCGACAATCTTATCGGTGTCCAGGTTCACTGCCATGATCACCCCGATCTCCCCTCCATATCCGTTTCCAAAGGACTCGAAGGCGACCGTATTGGGCTTGCCGTCAAATACCCCCACGAAAAAACTTCTCTCTGTATCGCCATCCTTGATCTTGAAACGATCCTTGAGGGGGTCATTGGAACAACCCTCGAGGATGAGGAGGATGGCAGGACCTTTGACATACTGCAGTTGCTGTAATTCTATCCGTTCCTGGGTTCCGCTCTTTACCGCGGCGAGCACCAATCCAGCCACAGAACTGAATATGACGACCGCAAGGAAGAGCCTGATCATTTCACGCATGTTCAACCCCCTTTCCAAGTGCCCTGGGTCTGATCTTATCCAGGAGAGGGTTCGCCATATTCATCATGAGAATGGCAAACACTACACCGTCCACAAAAAATCCGATATTTCGAATGAGCACTGTGAGAAAGCCGGCCCCTGCACCATAGATGAGCATGGCAAGAAAGTTGACCGGCGAAGACGAATCATCCGTGGCAAGGAAAAAGGCGCCGATCAGGGTATACCCGGTAAAAAGATGAAAGAAGGGGCCCGCATACTGGTCCGGGTTGGAAATATTGAAAAAGAGGGCGGTCATGAAGACCCCTGCAAGAAAGGAGAGGGATATTTCCCAGCGAATGTGGCCCCGCAGAATCAGATAAATCCCTCCGGCAATGAGCCCGAGCCCGAAGGTGGCGCCGATGCCGCCGGACTGCTGGCCCAAAAGGAGTCCGGCTATGCTGAAGTGCTCGAGAGCGGCTGTGCCGAAATGTTTGACCGCGCCAAGGGGGTAGACCATGAAAAAACCGAGATCATAGTTGACCAGGGCCTCATTAAAATCCACCATTCCCTTCCAGGACAGGGTGAGCATGGCAAGGGCCAACAATGACGGGTTGAAGGGGTTGCACCCCAATCCTCCAAAGATGAGTTTGCCCACGACAACGGCTGCAAATGTGCCTACCAGAACGGCCCACCAGGGTGTGGTCGCAGGCAGGAGCATGCCAAAGAGGAGTCCGACAACCGCCGCATTCCCGTCCAGGATGGTCGGGGAACTCTTGGTCACGTAGTTGAGAGCGAGTTCCCAGAGCATGGCCAGGGATACGGAGAATGCAATCACCGCCAGGGCGGGGGCTCCATACTGGACAATGCCCATGATCACCGCCGGAAGCGCCGCAATCATGATACTGTAATTTTTTTCGGATATGCGGTTCCCGTTATGCCAGAAGGGGGCGTGGGAGCCGACATATAACTTTTCATTAGGCATGGGATTCCTCCAAAGTTCTCATCCGGGCCATTTCGTGCTTTCCCATCGTGATATAGTGAAAAACCGGGATTTGCCCGATACAAACGTAGCTGCACAACCCGCAGTCGATACAGGAGTGAAGATCATAGTTGCCGGCAGCCTCCTCATAGAGTCCGTTCTCAAGGAGACGGACCAGCATATTGATAGGAATATGGGCGGGGCACGCCCTGACGCACTCGCCGCAGTTGATACACTGATTGTCGGAATAGAAGGGAATCTCCCCCTTGTCCTGAATCATAATGGCATCTGTGTTGCAGGAAACCGGGGTATCTTCGGAAAAGATGGCTTCCCCGGTCATGGGGCCTCCCAGGACAAGACCGTCTCCGTGTCCCGTTTCAATGCCGAGGGCACCCAGAATGTCTCCGACAGGGGTTCCGATCCTGGCCTTGACATGTTCCGAGGTGTAATCCTTGCGGATGACGGTGATGATCTTGTGTACAGGGGGGTTGCCCGTAGAAATGGCTTCGCCAAGGGCTGCCACGGCCTCAGCGCTGATGAAACCGACCCCCATTTCGGCGATGTCCCCATTGGCGGGAACGCTTCTTTTCATGTTGTGCTTCATGATCATTCTGGGGAAGGCGGCCGGGTATACAGGTTCGATCAATCTTACATCCGCTTCTGTTTCCAGGGCTCTGGAATGCAGATGGGGAGGCACAACAAGGAGTACCTCCTCGGGTGAGGCCAGGCTCTTCAGAAGCGCGATACCTTTTTTAAGATTTTCCCCCTGCGTGAGCATGACAAGCTGGTTTGTGGTGACCATCAGGTCCTTGTCCATCCCGAGGATGATCAGGGTCTTCAGCGGAGGGTCGGCACTGAGCATGGCGGCAAAGCGGGGATAGTCCGGCAAAGCGCCCAGATAGGGGACCACGTCTTCCCGGGCCGGTGTATCTCCCAGCTTGGAGAAGGTCTCATCCCACTCATCCTCTTCCACATCAATGGACATGGCAGGGGAGGTTTTTCCAAGATAGCCGGTATGCTCTGCAATGGCGCCTATGCTCCCCGTAACGGTTGAGACCCAGTGGCCTTCACTCTCACCCGCCCGCCCAAGACTCTGACCGGTCTGCACCCTGTCCCCTGGTTTGGGCAGAAGTGCCCCCGTGTCAGCAGTGGGCTGTTCCAGCAGGAGCGTCGCTTTGCTTGGCAAGGGTATTTCTCGTATGGCATCCTTTTCTCCATCCAGGAGAACCGGATATTGCAGTTTGGGCGTCGCCAAACAGAAAAAAGGTCTTTTGATCATTTTTGCCTCCTGGTACAAGGGAATGGACATGGCCTTCACCTTCCCCTTGCACTGTTCCCTACATAATATGGCACTCGAAACACTCCACGGGGCCGGCCCCACCGTCGTCATGGCACTGGATACAGAGGGTATGGAATGCATCGGATTTTTTTGGTGAATCCTCAGCATCGTCTTTCATGTGGCATTCCCCGCAGGTTTCAGGTCTGTCCCGGGGGTCTTCGATATCATGGTGGCAGTCCTCACATCCGATCTCATAACCGGACTCTGCGGTATGTATTTTGTGGTCAAAAAGGACTTTCCCTGCAGCACTTTTGAACATGATCCTCACAGGTGGCTCCGGTGTGGTCACCGGAAAGGCCCCATAGCAGATGAGGCCCACCACAAACAGAATGATTGCGAGGCCGTATGCCACTTTTCGCTCTTTTGCTTCTTTCATGTTATCCTTCCTTTGAAGGCCGCCTAATCAATGGCATCAAATGGGCAATTGGTGTAACAGCTCAGGCATTTGATACATTTTTCCTTTACAATGGTGGCGGTCTCTTTCTTTTGCCATATGATTGCATCCGACGGACAGTTCTTGAAGCAAAGACCGCACTTTTTGCATTTGTCCTGAACCACTTCAAACTTGAGGAGCGCCGGACATCGCTTTGCCGGGCAACGGTGCTCATAAATATGGGCCTCATACTCATCACGGAAGTAGCGCAGCGTAGCGAGTACGGGGTTCGGCCCGGTCTGACCCAGCCCGCAGAGGGCGGAATCTTTGATGACGACGCTCATTTCCTCGAGCAATTCAATGTCACCTTCTTTGCCCTCGCCGTGTGTGATTTTCTCGACAATTTCCAGCATGCGCCTGGTCCCTTCCCGGCACGGGGTACACTTGCCGCAGGACTCATCCTGAATAAAATCCATGAAAAAGCGGGCCATATCCACCATGCAGGTACGATCATCCATGACGATCATGCCGCCTGAACCCATGATGGCGCCCACCTTGGTCAAGGACTCATAATCCACAGGCGTGTCCAGGAACTGCTCCGGAACGCAGCCACCGGAAGGTCCGCCCATTTGGACGGCCTTGAATTTCCTTTTGTTGGGAATACCTCCCCCAATGTCGTAGATAATGGTTCGAAGGGTCGTCCCCATGGGGACTTCAACCAGACCGATATTTGAGACGTCCCCGGTCAGGGCAAAGACCTTGGTGCCTTTACTGGTCTCTGTTCCGATCCCGGCATACCATTCTCCTCCTTTGAGGATGATCTGGGCCACATTGGCGTAGGATTCCACATTGTTCAATACCGTCGGTTTCTTCCAAAGGCCCTGCACCGCGGGGAAGGGGGGTCTGGGCCGGGGCATTCCCCGTTTGCCTTCAATGGAATGTATGAGTGCGGTCTCCTCGCCGCAGACAAAGGCGCCTGCACCCTGGTACACCTCAAGGTCAAAGTCGAAACCACTGTCCAGGATATTATCGCCCAGCAGGCCGTATTCCCTTGCCTGGGAGATGGCGATGCCCAACCGTCTCAGGGCGAGAGGGTATTCCGCCCTGCAGTAGATATATCCCCTGCTTGCACCGATGGCCCTGGCCGCAATGAGCATGCCTTCCAGGAGGGCATGGGGATCCGCTTCCAGGACGCTTCTGTCCATAAAGGCCCCGGGGTCCCCTTCGTCCGCATTGCAGAGGACGTATTTGAGATCGGCGGTTTCCTTGCCGGCGAATTCCCACTTGAGCCCGGTGGGAAACCCGGCTCCGCCACGCCCCCTGAGCCCCGAGGTCTTGAGCTCACCAACGATATCCTCAGGAGTCATTTCCAGAAGGGCCTTTGCGGCAGCCATGTATCCGTCCCCGGCAATATATTCATCGATGCTTTCCGGGTCGATGAGCCCTCGGTTTTTCAGTACGATAAGTTGCTGCTTGGCGTAAAAGGGGATGTCATTCATTCCCGGAATGGTTTCCGCAGAAGCAGGTTCTTTGTAAAAGAGTTTTTCAACCGGCCGCCCTTTAAGAAAGTGCTCTTCCACAAGATGGGGAATATCGTCTTTTTTGAGTTTCTGGTAAAAAATGCCTTCGGGCTGAACAAGCAGAACGGGCCCCTGGGCGCAGAATCCGTTGCAGCCCGTCTCAATGATCCGAATTTCCTGATCCAGCCCCTGTTTCTTAACCTCATTTTCAAGGGCCTTTTTAACTTCCTGGCTTCCGGTGGCATGGCATCCTGTGCCGCCGCAAAGGAGCAGGTCAGTTCTGATGGTGTTCATACTTATGCTCTCCTCATATCTATCTCGCGCTTACCGGATGAACCGGAATGCATGTCACTTGATCCTTGCAAGGGCAAAATCGCTTTGAACCTCTCCAAGGAGCACATGCCTCTTGAAAACCTGTCGCATCTTGTTCCTGTCCATGTCCTCGTACATCACAGGATCGTGATCCTGGATCTCCACGGTGACGTTCGGTTCGCTGCTGCACATTCCCATACACCCGGAGGTGACGATACGGATGTCCTGCCTGTCCGATTCCGCCAGCTCTTCCAGGAGGGAGTCCATGACTTCCCGGGCGCCGGCAGCAATACCGCAGGTTCCCATGTGCACCGTGATTTTTACCGTTTCACCGCCCTCCCTGAGGACAGTGGCCTTTTTTGCATTCGCTCTGATCTTTTTCAAGCCTTCAATGGTCAGTTTAGCCATGTGGTTCCTCCTCTTTTCCCTGCCTGAGATCAGCGAGGCCCTCGCGGATCATATCGGCGAGGTATTTGATAACGTGAGGGTCGTTTATTGTCAAGCCATCAAGTTCATTCTTGATTTCACGTGTATCAATGATGAGGTCCTCGTCACCTACTTCATGGGTATAAAGGAATTCCACCTCCGGATTTCCCATGATGAGGGTAGTCAGTGCCCCGGCAATATTTCCCATGGGAGCCAGGTCAATATGGTCCAAACGAAAAGTGGCCATGACCTCCGTCCCCTTACCTTCCTCAGAGTGCAGATGGAATTCTCCCTCGCACCTTTTGCTGGCCTCTTTAAAGAGGGACAGGCCGAGTCCCACGCGACGGGTAGTCCGGGTTGTAAAAAAAGGGTCCATCACCTTTTTCATCATTTCCCCGGACATTCCCCGCCCATTGTCCCGGAGGACGATTTTGAGCCGGTTTTGCCTGTTATCCTCTGTCACGGTAATCTCGATCAGCGTGGCACCTGCAGAGATACCGTTTTCAGCAATGTCCATGATGTGAAGCGATAATTCATGCATTCGCTAAGATCATTAGAGTCGTGTTAACACTCTGAAATAAAAAATTAATTTTGAGAAACAACACGTGATTCTGGATTCTGGTTACTGGATACTGGATTAAAACCAATGTGTCTTATTTTGTTCCACCATGTCCTCGGGGAGGATGCTTGACCAGCATCCAGCATCTGGTATCCAGCATCGTTTCGCGCCATGCAGAGTGATTTTTCCATTTCTGGAACGATGCTAGCCGAGAACCTTCCTGTCATCTTTTCCTTCAAGGGCCAGGCCTAATTCTTTCAGGTTCGGTGCCTCAATGAAAAAGGAGGTAAATGCCTTCCCGATATCTATCTCTTCCCTTTGCATGGGCCGTGAGATTTCCACCCCATTCAGTTTTATATCGGGGGGGACAAAGCCGAGTTGGCTCAGGAGACTATAACTGGGCCTGTCGATATGGGATGCGATGCAGAGCCCTCCCAAATTATGAATTTCCCCAATCACCTCCTGCAGGGTAAGCCCCGTGGCTCCAATCAGCAACCGGTCGTTGAATCCCTCCACCTCGTCCAGTTCATTGGCCACCACCTGGTCTCCGAACAATTCGGGTCGATTGGTCCCCTGCAGGTGACTGTAAACAGTGCGCTGCATGTCAAGGGCCTGGGCCTCGCCTTCAAAAAGGGCCAGAATGTGAACCTCCTCCTTGGTGTTGATCTCCATTCCCGGAATGACGGTAATACCTCTCTTGGTCGCCACCCTTATGGCAGCGCCCACATTCTCAGCCGAATTGTGGTCACAGAGGGCAACAATGTCCAGACCCTCTTCCAGGCTTTTCTCCACGATTGCCTTGGGGCTCATATCCAGATCTGCGCATGGTGAAAGGCAGGAATGGATATGCAAATCAGCCCTGAATGCCTTCACGTCTCTGACCTGGTGATCCCCATTTCATGGACGCGGCCTGCCAGGGCAAAGGTCGATAAGGTCGAAAGCAGGATTGGCACCCCTTCCTCCTCGGCCTTGGCAAGAGTATCCTCATCAGGTTGTCGGTCGTTGACCAGGATAATGGCCGCAAGATCCTTGAGCACGGCCACTGCCACAATATTTTGATGAGACTGGATGGTGAACCAGAGGTCTCCCGACGCGGTATTGGCCATGACATCACTGAGGAGGTCTCCGCAGTATCCGCCCGTTATCTCACGGTCCAGACCCTTCTCGCCGGCCGCTACCTCCAGATTGAGTTCTTTGATAATCTCTTTAACCTTCACCGGCATGCCCCCCTTTTAGTTTTTCGTTGGAACAAAAAACGCAACCTCCCATGGACGCCTTTCCATTTACCACATCCTCGGCAAAGGTCCGGCAATCCGGGCAGCCACATACCCCGCATTCCTTTCCGGGAAGGCCTTCCAGGGTCTCCTCCACCCGATTCACTCTCTCAATACGCTCAGAAATAGATTCGCCTGAATCCCTTTGACCTGTAATGTAGTTTTTCCTTTTGGAAAAGAACCATCCCCGGGCATAGAGTTTTTTCACGTATTCGACCTTGACTCTCTTTTCAAGTCCGAATTGTCGCACCAGTTTCTGCAGGTGGTGTTTAGCCTCATACTTGTCCGCCACGGCAAGGGGTCCCCCAATACACCCCTCTGTACAGGTACGGCATTCCACATAATCGACGTCCCTGAGAAGCCCCATTTCGATTTTTTCGAGATAGTGAATTGTCTCCTGCAGCCCGGATATAGCGAGACAATTCATATCCAAACCGACAATTTCTCCGCCACTCATAGCCCACCCAAGGCCCACGCCGCCTGAATGGTGCAGCACCTTGTCGTCCTCCAGATTGCGAAGGGCACTCTTTATGCTTTCATGGATGCTCCCAATGCCTATGGCCTCGTCAATATAGTAATCATCTGAAAGAACAGGGTTCTGGATGGAGGCTATCTGGGCGGCACAGGGTGTGATATGCAGGACCTTGATCTCTTCCTGGCTGCAATTGTATTTTGCGGATAATCGTCCCTTCGCCTCCCTTGCAACGATTTGGCGGGGAAGAAGAAGCGGTGGGATATGCTCGATGAGTGCGGGAAAACGATGAAAAATGGTTTGGACCACCACAGGACAAAAAGGGGAAATCAGGGGCCTCGGAGCCTCGTTCTTTTCACGTTGTTCACTTAAGTAGAGACCCAGTGCAACATTGTACAGTTCACTGGTATAGGATGTATCATGCACATACCCCAACCCCAGGGACCTGAGGGCAAGGAGCACGTCATTGGGCATGAATTGCTCCCCGAACTGGACATAGAGGGCACTGGACGCACCAACACAGGAATAGGCGCTCTTGGGGGCGGTTTTGCCGGTGGTCACAAACTTGATCGCACTCCTGGGGCAGGTGCGAATGCACTCACCGCATTCAATGCAGGCACCAACAATATGGGCCAGGCGGTTTTCCTTTACCCGAATGGCCTTTGTGGGGCATGCCTTCATACAAAGGACGCAGCCGTTGCACAAAGCTTCGCTGATTTCTACAATCTGAACAGGCCTACTTTTTTTCAAAGCTTTAGTCACCATCTTTTTTTACCTGAAACCGCATTTTGAGATGGGTCCCTTTCCCTTTTTCAGATTGGATTTCCAGGGAGTCGACATTTTTTTTGATATTGGGCAACCCCATGCCGGCCCCAAACCCCATTTCAAGGTGCTCGTTGGATGCCGTGGTAAAGCCTTCCTGAAAAGCCAAATCGATATTCTCAATGCCGGGACCGTCATCTTCTACATCAATGAGGATCTCATCCGCATCCAGGCGAAATGTGAGCACCCCGTTTCCACCGTGCATGACCACGTTCATTTCTGCTTCGTAGGCACATATGGAGACCCGCTGGATGATATCCGCAGGAAAGCCTACCGACTTCAGGGCCCTTTTCAACTGAACAGAGCCCTGTCCGGCGTGGATAAAATCTTTGGCCTTTATTATGTGTTTTTTTTCAAGATAGGGCACTTCGAAGCCTGCTTCCGCATTCGGGCCGAGTTCAGTGGCTGGGTTATAGGAATGAAACATTCTTTCGGATTAAAAGATGCTATCGAATGCTCCTAAGTCCTTTGCTGAACAATCTGCCGCAGGAGGAATACATATTGTATTGGGTTGATAAAAGGGGTAACTCATTTTCCCGGGCCAGATTGGTGATGTCTTCATTGGGCCTTTTCCCCCGAACGAAAACAATGGCCGCCATACCGGCAATAATGGAAGTATGAATGACCTGGATGCTGGTAAGGCCCGTCAACAGCAGGGAGCCTTCCTTCGGGTTTCTCAGGAGATCGCTCATGAGGTCACTCGCTGCTCCTCCGGTCATCTGAATATCCAGATTTTCATTGCCTACCAGGACATCCGCTTCCAGGATTTCCTTTATTTCTGATAGTTTCATAGTGGGTTTCCCAATCCTATTCTCAGCCGGCCCTACTCGTATGCTTCAAGGAGGCCCAGTACTGTATCCGGCGTTACACCGCCGTGGGTATCTTCGTCAACCACAATCACCGGTGCCAGTCCGCAGGCACCAAGACATCGAACCGCTTCCAGGGAAAAACGCTTGTCTTCGGTCGTGGCCCCTACCTCCAGTTCATAGGCCGCCTGGAGCCGGCTGAGGACTTCCCCGACCCCCCTTACATAACAGGCCGTACCCATGCACACTTTGATCGTGTGCCTGCCCTTGGGAACCATGGAAAAAAAGGAATAGAAGGTGACAACCCCGTAAACGGTACTGCCGGGGATGTTGATCCCTTTGGCGATGTATTCCTGAAGTTCCACGGGGATGTACCCCGTGACTCCCTGGCATTCTTCCAGCACAGGGATGAGGCAGCCCGGTTTGCCTTTGTGGGTTGCGATGATCTCGTCGACTTTGGCCATCACCTCCGGGGTGAAGTCCGAATTCTGGTTGTAAAGCGCTACAGCAGGTTCCAGCATAGTTTCTTTCCCTATCCTTTCTCAAATTTTATCCGCCTTCGCCTTTGGAGAAGGCGGATAAAATGCCAACTTCCCCGCATTTTGTGAGGAAGTCTGGTCTCGCTCATGGGCCGGTGTTTCTATAAAATACAGTCGGCGCAATTCAGGCGCGGAGTATAGCAAAAAACCCCCGGGTTTCCAAAGGGTTTTTCGAAAAAAAGCAGGGCCAAAACCGCCCTGCCTCTATTGCTCATTACCAGATCTGATCAAAATGAATCGGTCTTAGGTTGAAATCCCTTCAGCTTACCTGGAAAAGTGGAGTAATGGAGTATTGGAGTAATGGATAAAAACACAACACTCCATTACTCTATTACTCCAATACTACTATGAAAAAGCCTGTTTAAAAGGGATAGATGCCCGTTTTGATGGTGTTTTTAAATGTCCTATGGGGCGGGTTGCGTTTATCCACCAAGCGGCTGATTTTTGGATTTATAAATGTTTCTAAATAGCCTGCCTGCTTTCCCCTTGATGATCCCATAGGTCAGATTATTCCGGCTGAGAAGGGCCAGGGTTTTAGCAAATCCGGGTTTTACCAGTCCTTTGCCGGCTCTCTTGACCATCACGACCTTGAGAAGGGCGTCTTCCCTGATCTCCACTGGGGGTGCGCATCGGTTGAGGTTATCTCCTTTTGTTGAAATAAGGCGGAGATTGTCTTTGGTTTCCAGATGTACAACCCGGTGGGACACGTAGTTTCCATTTTCTGGAATGCACAGGATATCGCCTACCTGAATATCCTTTGAGGGGATTTCCCGAACGACCAGGGTGTCCCCTGGTCTCAAGGTAGGATACATGCTGTAGCCGGAAAAGGAGATCTGTCTCACGCTCGAAAACATGGTTTTCCCATTTCCTGAAGTTTCCTGAATCCCTGGCTGGAGTATAAGAATGCAGCGGGAGGGGCCGAATCCACACAGCGTAGAAAAACCTAGCCGCCGACGCCCCTTGAGCAACCGCCGGTTGCCCGTCTGCCCCTGGAACA
>JAFDIX010000692.1 GCA_019307805.1 Deltaproteobacteria bacterium
CATGATGCTTGACCTGCTGCCAGGCAGAGCCGACCATATTTCCTCTGTCACAAAAGGTGTGATTGGGTGCAATAGCTTTACAATGATCTCCAGAACCATGAAGAGTACCCGCCGGCCGGTTGCCTGGGCCTGCTCATCATCGCCATATAAATCGCCCTTGATCCATTCCAGGTACCAGTCACAGAACTCATGCCAGATAAACTGATACAGACTGTGGGCGACATCGTTAAACCGGTAATCATTCAAGGCCCGGTGCACATCAGCGATTGTCTGGTTGGTGCGGCTTAAGACCCATTGATGCGGCAGACTGAGTTCGGCGGGAACCACTTCTTCGGCTGTATAGGGTTCACTCTCCCTGATGTGCAGAAGGGCAAAGCGGGCAGCGTTCCAAATTTTATTTATAAAATATCGATACCCTTCAATTCTATCCTCTGACAAGCGAATATCCCTGCCCTGAGCGGCAAAGGCCGTCATCGTAAAGCGCAGGGCATCTGTGCCGTATTTGTCCATGAGCAGCAGCGGGTCCATGACATTGCCCTTGGACTTACTCATTTTCTGACCCTGGGAGTCCCGCACCAGAGCATGCAGATAGACATCCTTGAAAGGAATTTCCTCCATAAAATGCAACCCCATCATCATCATACGGGCCACCCAGAAAAAGAGGATATCAAAGCTGGTAATCAATACAGAGGTGGGGTAGAAAAATTTCAACTCGTCAGTTTCGTCAGGCCAGCCCAGGGTGGAAAAGGGCCACAGTGCCGAACTGAACCAGGTATCAAGCACATCGGTTTCCTGGTGCAGGCTGCTGCCCTGGCATTTCGTGCACTTATCAGGATCTTCGGTGCTGACGATCAGTTCGCCGCAGTCCTCACAGGTCCAGGCAGGAATCTGGTGACCCCACCATATCTGCCGCGAGATACACCAGTCCCTGATATTGTACATCCAATCAAAAAAGGTATTTTCCCAGGTCTGGGGGTGAATTTTTGTCTGTCCCTCTTTTACTGCTGCTATTGCCTTTTCCGCCAAAGGTTTGACAGAAACAAACCACTGCTTGGAAAGGGATGGTTCAACCACGGTATGGCAACGGTAGCAGTGCCCCACACCATGCTGATACTCTTCAACCTTTTCCAGCAACCCCTGCTCCTCCAGGTCGGCAAGCACCCTTTTACGGCACTCAAAGCGGTCCAGTCCCTTATAGATACCGGCCTCCTCATTCATCGCCCCGCTGTCGTCCATTACCTTCAGGGCCGGCAGGTCATGACGGCGGGCTATCTCAAAGTCATTCAGGTCATGGGCCGGAGTAACCTTCAGGGCGCCGGTGCCGAATTCACGCTCCACATGGGAATCAAAAACAATGGGTATTTTTTTGTTGACCAGTGGGAGAATGACCGATTTCTCCGGCAGGCTGTTGTATCGTTCGTCAGAGGGATGCACGGCGACTGCTGTGTCACCAAGCATTGTCTCAGGCCGGGTGGTTGCCACCACCAGGTAGCCATCTCCCTGGGTAAATGGATAGCGGATGTGATACAGTTTGCCGTCGGTTGGTTCGTGCTCGACCTCCAGATCAGCCAGGGCGGTATGGCAGCGGGGACACCAGTTGATGATATAGTCTCCCTTGTAAATCAAGCCCTCATGGTACAACCTGGAAAAAACTTCCCGTACTGCCCGGGAAAGTCCTTCGTCCATGGTGAACCGCTCCCGGTCCCAGTCACATGAACAGCCCAACCGTTTGAGCTGGTTGATGATCTTACCGCCGGATTCCTCTTTCCACTGCCAGACGCGCTCAACAAACTTTTCGCGGCCAATATCATGACGGCTGACATTTTCCGCGGCGAGCTGCCTTTCCACCACGTTCTGGGTTGCGATGCCGGCATGATCCGTACCGGGCAGCCATAAGGTATTGTAGCCCTGCATCCTCTTGTAGCGGATCAGGACATCCTGCAGAGTGTTATTCAGGGCATGGCCGACGTGCAGGACACCGGTCACATTTGGCGGCGGAATGACAATGGAAAATGAAGGCTTTCCTTCAACCATTGTGGCGCTAAACTTTTTTTCATTCTCCCAGAATTCATACCATTTTCTCTCAACGGCGGAAAACTCATAGGCTTTGGCAAGATCCTGACTGGATGTATTGGTTTCTGAACTTTTAGTCATTGTATCAGGCACTTATTTTTTATTAAGTTTACATTACGGGCCATGGTTTCGGCAGGAATATTTTCCGGTACAGATCCAGGGCATAGCGGTCAGTCATGCCTGCAACAAAATCACATACTTGCCGATGATCGCCGGGAACCTTATACTCCCCGGATTCCTGATCCTTCGGCAAGCCGTTTTCCAGAAAATAATTATACAGTTCCCTAACGACCTTCATGGCCTTTATAAAATCCTCGTGCACCCTGTTTGTTTCATAGACATTTTCATACAAAAAATTGCGCAGGTCACTGATCGCCAACATGATATCGCGGCTCATGGTCAACTCTCCACCACTATTCTCAAGGGTGGAATAGATAATATCCTTGACCATGGTGCCGATCCTTGCGGAATTGTTGTCGCCAAGCTTATTGAACACATACGCGGGCAGATGGCGTTGTTTAATTATGCCGGCCCGCAAGGCATCATCAAGGT
>JAFDIX010000693.1 GCA_019307805.1 Deltaproteobacteria bacterium
GACCACGGCTTCGTCGCCCTTCTGGGGGAAACGCCGGGGGAACTCATCCCCAAGGTGGTGAAGTACAGGACCGCCACAGAAAACAACTCTGAGGAGTTGCGGCTCAGCCGGCACATTGTAGACAGGGTGGTCAATGAAAAGGCTTCGGTGTTGAGCTCCAATGCCATGGAGGATGACCGTTTCGGCGGGGCCAAAAGCATTTTCATGCAGAACATCCGGTCGGTGATGTCCGTGCCCCTCTGGCGCAAAGATGAAGTGATCGGGATTATCCAGGTGGACAGCTTCCGTCTGAGCAATAAGTTCGAAAAAGCCGACCTCGATCTTCTGACCACCATCAGCAACCAGATGGCCATGGTCATTGAACAGGCCAACCTCAACGAGAAGATCCGTCGCGAGACAGAGGCCCGCGGGCGCCTGGAGCGATTCCACTCACCGGAAGTGGTAGACCTCATCATCTCAAGCAGCGACAAGGGGGACGAGGAGTCCATCATGGCCCCCAAGGAAAAGACGGTCACGATCCTTTTTACAGATATTGTGAGCTTCACCCCCCTATCGGAAAGTATGGAACCGGCCGAGGTGAGCCTGCTGCTAAACCAGTATTTCCGAAGGATGACAGATATCATCTTTGACTTCAACGGCACCCTGGATAAATATATCGGGGATGCCATCATGGCGGTATTCGGCGCCCCCATCGAGCGGGACAATGATGCGGAGCGGGCCATCATGGCCGCCCTGGCCATGCGCAAATCCCTCGCGGAAATGAAGGAAGGCCTGGAACAGGAAAAGCAGTTCGACATCCGGCTGGGGGTCAACACCGGAAAAGTGGTGGCAGGAAACCTCGGCTCCCCAAAGAGGATGGACTACACGGTCATCGGGGATACGGTAAACACAGCCTCGAGGCTCGAATCCATTGCAGAATCCAATCAGATACTCGTTGGCGAGTTGACCTACCAGGCCGTGAAGGACAAGTTTCAAATCCAGGAAATTGGTGAGAAGAAGGTCAAAGGGAAAAAAGAGGCCATTATGGTATATGAAGTCCTGGACTGATTTTTGAAGTTGGAATGAAAGAGACCCATGGTCAAGGGAAAAGATCGAAAAAACATGAGCCAGCTCGTCCATTCTTTGGAAAAGGAGGCAGCTGAGCGCGAAGAGAAACGACAAAAAAAGAAGCGGAAGGTGGCTTGGAAGGGCGCCAGGCGGGTTTCCGAAGACACCAAGCGGGTGCGGGAATTGGAGATCGAGGCCGTGGAGCGAAAGGAAGCCATAAAAGAAAAGCAACGCAAGGAAGGCAAAAAGAAGGCCAAAAAACAAAAGGATGCTGAAATGGCCATCGAGGACGTTATTGGGAAGTTTGTGCGGGAGTAGGGGGTGTGGGAGAGAACCCCACAATGAGCTTCTGGCCCGGATGAATGACTTTGCTGGATGAAATATTGTTCAGACCACACAACTCCCTGATGGAAATACTATATTTTCTACCGATCCTGTAAAGGGACTCACCATTGCGAACCATGTGATATCTGGGCTCTTTTTTCCCTGTCGGGCTGGTTGCCGGTTTCTGATATCGCCTTTTATGCATTGCGGCCAAATCGGTTCCCAATTGATCCACCAGCTTCTCCAGCGTCTCCATGCGTCCCTTGAGATCCGTCCCCAATACCTGAATTTGCCCTGCAACATCAGGCTTGTCCCGATCCTGTCCCTCCAGCTGCCCCAATCGATGCTCCAGCCTTTCAAGCCTGGCCTGGACCGGGGCCAGATCCACACTTGCCGAATTTGTTGGGCGTGATACCAGTAAAAAGAACACCAGGCCCAACAACACCACACATCCAATCCCCAGGAAGAGGTACGGCACCCGGGCACCCTTCTGTGGCGGCAATGTCGCTGGGGGATGGCCGGCCGGGGCTTCATCCTTTGAAACCGCCTCCACAGGCTGGCCTCTCCCAAAGCTTTCCATGGCGTCCGATTTGGAATCATACATAAGCGTCAGCCCATCCAACCCCAGGAGATTGAGAACCTGCATGATATTCAGGGGGACCTCGGCGATTTTGACCAGACCTCCGGCCTTTTTCACCCACTTGAAAAAGGACATGAGGGAGCCGATGCCCCGGCTGTTGATGTATTCCAGATCCCTTAGGAGCAACAGAATATTTTTTTTCCCGGTCTTCATGGCCCTGTCAAAACCGGTATTCAGCTCGTCAATGACAAAGGAGTCAATCCTCCCTGCCATTTGAATGATAACGATATCTTTTTCTTCGGATAGGGTAATTTGAAGGGCCATGGAAACCTTCCTGGTCAAAGTGCTTGCCTGCAGGTCAGGCTTAATATATAGCAAAGGCAAAGGATATTCAATCGTGAAGAAGAAAGACTTCTATCAATATCAGACAGACATCACCCTCAAAAATCTGGATTTTGAAAACAGGCGTCTCAGGAAAAAAATAAAGCAGATAGAAGAGGGGGCACTCCAAAGCAGGAACATCCTGGAATTCCATGATGCCCTGGAAAAGGACTTTTTCTCAGCCGAATCTCTTGAAGATTTGATCATGAAGCTCATCAACTGTCTTCAGCTTCGACCCAACATTGACTTCGTCACCCTTTGCCTCACTCGAGAATACCTGGAGACCATGCTTGGACCGTTTTTTGCCCAAGATTGGGATTCCTGAAGGGATGGGATATCTTCAAATTGTCGAAAAAGAGGACCTGGAAAAACACCTGCCTTCTTCCCCCGGGACCCCCGTTAAGCCCCCCCGCCGGAGCTCCCGGGACGTTTTCTTTCCTGAC
>JAFDIX010000694.1 GCA_019307805.1 Deltaproteobacteria bacterium
TATCATCATAGGCAGCCATTCCCGTTTCCTCAAAAATACTTCGAATTTCCAGTGACGCACATTTGATCCCCACTTCCTCTAGGATCCGCAGGGCATCCTGATGGATTTTTTGCAAATAGCCGTTTTCCACTATGTCCACGGTTTTCGTTCTCCTTAAACCCGAATGGTCATTCCGTCAAAAGCAAACCGGACCCGGGCATGCTCCTTGGCAATGGCCATGTAGTCGTCATGGCTCTTGTTCCAGCATTCTTCAAGATGAATGAACAGGATCTCCTTGGCGCCGATGCGGTCCGCGAGTTCCATGGTCTGATCGAAGGTGTAGATGGTTGTCCGGGATATATGATCATCAGGGTAGGTGAAGTCGTGCTTGAGCCCCTCCTCGAAAATACCCGGCTGAATAATAAGGAGGTCCGGATTCCGGACCTCTGCCTCTTCCAATGGGAAGGGCTTGATATCACAGGGTGCGTAGACGACCTTTTTACCGCCCTTTTCAAAGACGAGAATGTATGCTGTGGGTTCCTGCCTGAAAACAGGCAAGGCGGTCATCCGGACATCACCCATTGTAATCTGTGTCTCAAATGGTACACATTTCACAAATCCCTGGGTTTCATAGTAATCCACAAGCGGCCCGTAAACGGAACGAATATCCCCCAAGCGGTCATAGAGTCTCCTGGGGAGCACCAACTGAATCTGTTTTTCCGGATAGGCCTTCCAGGTGCGGAAATCAAGGGTAATCTGTTCCACCACGCGAAAACCCTCAATATGATCGGGATCCAGGTGGGTGAATGTGATACGGTCCACTCTTTCAATCCCCGTCCGGTTGAGCTGGCTTACGATCTCGGCCGGTGTGTCAATCAGGAGATTCGCGTCTTGGAGGTATACCGAGGGCCCTGTCCTTTCGTACGGCACACCCTTGTACCTCGCCTCTCTGCAAATCCGACACTCGCACAAAGGCTTGGGGATGGCCATACAGCCGCCGGATCCCAGGATTGTCAATTCCATAATGCTATGCAATGGATCAGCGATGACATCACGCGAAACGCAAATTTACTGTGCCGTTCCGACGACATGATAGGTGATGACCGCAAGACCCTGCTGTCCTTTTTCATCAGCTCCACGGGAATGGGCTGTTGGATTCCGGCAGGGGTTCGCCCTTTTCAAAACGATCATATCGAAAGGGTTCAAGCAGGGCCTGCCTTTCTCCCATAATCTCCTTGGCCACCAGTTTCCCCAACCCGATCATTTTATACCCATGGCTGGAATCCGCGATTACAAAACAGTTTTCCCGCATCACATCAAAGACCGGGAAGTTGTCCGGTGAGAAGGCCCCGAGGCCCCCGGAGGGTTCATTTCTGTAGCGCTGGTATTTGTCCTCATAGCGCTCCTGACAGTGGGCCAGGGCCGAGGTCCACATATGAGCGAAATCCGGCCCAACGACAAAGTCCGGAGAATCAATGCCATAGGGATCCACCTTGACCTTCTCTTTTTCCACCTTGTCGGGCATGCTGCCCCCCTGGATGCCCCGGAAATTGAAATCCGGTTTGTAGTAGATCCCCCACATCTCGTCGGTGATCAGTGAGCCGTCCTCACTGGAAAAGAGCGGTGCATCGCTATCCAGATGAATAACAGGCGGCATTTTTCCCTGGTTGTCCATGCCCACGGTCGGTTTGACGCCCAGGGTACCCTCCTGAAGCGACAGGTAGGTCCACATCATCTTTTTGTGGACCTGGCCATCGGGGTCCTGAAGATCAATTTTCTCCGGCAGTTCCAGCATGTCCCAGAAATGATTCACCCAGGGGCCTGCACCCACAACGACATAATCACACTGGATTTTCCCCTTCTGGGTCTCCACGGCGCTGACACACCCGTTGGAGTGAAATCCTTTCACCTCCAGGCCGGAAACAATCCTGACACCCTCTGCCTCCGCCTTGTCCGCAAGACGGTAAAGGGCCCTGGCATTGTGGGCATAGCCGCCCCGCTTTTCATGAAGCACGGATGTGACGTTTTCCGCCTGCCAGTCTTCAAAGACATTCTTCCGCATGTATTTGCGGCAGTCCTTCTCTCCTTCGATGAACTCTGAGGGATATCCCAGTTCCTTTTGCCGTTCATAGATTTCGCCCACATCTTCATGCATGCACTCGGGGGAAATCTGCATGTAACCCACGGGCAGATACCCGTATCCTTCCCCGTCCTCTTCCCAGACACCCACGCTGTGGGCGATCAGCTCCTGCATGGCGGGTTGATAATAGTTGTTCCGGATGACACCGCAGGCAATGCCCGAGGCACCCGCCCCAATGGCCGTCTTGTCGATGACGAGGATGTCTTTCCCTGAGCCGCGCTTACGCTTCCTGAGATCCTGTGCCAGATGCCAGGCGGTGCTCAAACCGTGTATGCCCGCCCCGACAATGATATATTTGCAATAGCTTGGAATGGACATTGTTTCACCTCCCTAAATGTTAATATGTTTTGACCTCTATAATGAGTGATACTGGTTAAATATTTTTGAACTATTTGATTGATTTCCCCCTCTACTTGAATGGGTCCCATCGAACCGTCTGGTTTTCGTAAGAAGGCGGGAACTGCTGCAAAAATTCATCATAATAATATAGTTCTTTGAACG
>JAFDIX010000695.1 GCA_019307805.1 Deltaproteobacteria bacterium
TCTGGTTCGGGTCATGGGGGCGTCACCCATGCAGTGGAAAAATTCTCTTGCGGCCCCTGAAAAGAGACCCCCACCGCCTTGTACGCATTACTTCAGGTGGCTGAACTGTTACGTATTTTGGTCATTGTTTTCCCGATAAATCGGGATGCTTCGGATTTCGAAAATTCTGGGTTTTCCGGGTTGGGAAAGAGATAGAACTTAGCTTAGCTCCGCTTCGCGCCGTCCCGCAAAGCAGGAGAATGTATGCGGGATAGAAACTACGATACGTTTAATTATGATTAACAGGCAGCTAATAAAATGGAAGATACTCCCTTTCATACTGGTACAGATTCTATGGATTTGCTTTCATTCCACAGGATCATTGGCCCTAACCGAAGATGAAAAAAACAACATAGCCGTCTATAAGAAGGCGGGCAAAGGGGTGGTAAATATAACCAGTATTGTCGTGACGTGGGACCTTTTCCATAGACTCATTCCACGGGAGGGTGCCGGCTCCGGAGCCATCATCGACCCTAAAGGCTATATTCTTACAAACAACCATGTAATTAAAGACGCTCAACGGATCGAAGTAACCCTGGCAGATGGAAGCACATGGCCAGGAAGTCTTATTGGAACAGACCCTGAAAATGACCTGGCCATCATTCGGATCATGGCGCCATCCGAGCGGTTGCATGTTCTCCCGCTGGGGAACTCTGCCGACCTTCAGGTAGGCCAGAAAGTCCTGGCCATCGGAAATCCCTTCGGTCTACACGAAACCCTTACAACCGGCATAATATCATCCATGGGTCGCTCCATCCGCTCTCAAAAGGGAACCCTGATAGAGGATTTGATCCAGACCGACGCAGCAATAAATCCAGGTAACTCGGGTGGGCCTCTACTTGACTCAATGGGAAAAATTATCGGAATCAACACGGCCATATTTTCTCCTACGGGAGCAAGTGTGGGAATTGGCTTTGCTATCCCTGTTGATACTGCCAAAAGGGTAATCCCCGAGCTTATCGAAAAGGGTTACGTCTCTCACCCCTGGATTGGGGTAAGCATGTTTCCACTCATTCCGGGTATAGCCAGGGCCCTGGACCTTAAGGTCGAGCGAGGTGCCCTGATCGCTGAAGTCCTGCAAGGCGGTCCGGCGGACAGGGCCGGAATCAATGGAAGCAGCCGGATGCTTCAGGTTGGCAATGTCTTGGTGCCTGTGGGCGGAGACATTATTGTGGCCCTAAATGGAGAGAAAGTGAACTCATCCGAGGATCTGCTTAGAATGATCCTAAAACACCGCCCCGGTGATAAGGTTACCCTGAAAGTCCTGAGACAAAAACGTTTCCTTGATTTGCCGGTAGTTCTGGTTGAACGTCCCCGTGGAAAATAATACTAACATACTAACCAAACATATTTGAAATTCCATTGAACTTTGGATCATCGTTGATCATTGTTTCGACGCCTCGGGGAATACAAGTGTTCAGTGTTCAGTGTTCAGGTAAAAAATTGGTGTCTTGCCTCTGTTTCCTCCTGAACTCTGAACACTGAACACTCAAAAGAGCCTGTTGATTGCAATGCCTAATCGAAATTGTTCGACTCATTTAGTCAAACAATCGGGACGTAAGGAGCTAAAGGAACCTATCTAATGTTTGTCCTTGGATTACAGGGAAGCCCGCGTATCAAAGGAAACAGCAGCATTCTCCTTTCAGCGTTTCTCAACGAGGCCGAAATAGCCGGTGCACATACACATTGCCTAAATGTGGCCGGAAAAGATATCTCCCCTTGTATAGAATGTGGCGTTTGTGAAAAAGAGGGTTTTTGTTCTATCGATGACGGGATGCAGCAGATTTATCCCTTACTTCGTCAGGCGGACATCATCGTAATGGCCTCCCCTGTCTTCTTTTATGGCCCCACAGCCCAGATGAAAGCCCTCATTGACCGATCTCAAGCCCTTTGGGCCCGTAAATATGTGCACAGGCTCACCGATCCCTGTAGAAAGTGGCGACGCGGTTTTCTGCTTTCCCTGGGGGCCACAAAGGGAAAAAACCTCTTCGAAGGCATCAGTCTCACGGCCAGGTACTTCTTTGATGCGGTTGGGGCAAATTTTGACGGAAGCCTTACCTACAAACAGATTGAGGGGGCAAGAGATATAAAAAAACATTCCACGGCCCTTACGGATGCCAAAGAAAAGGCCAGGAACCTCGTGGCACCTTTTCTGAGCAGAAAAAAGATCCTCTTTGTCTGCACAGAAAATGCCTGCCGCAGCCAGATGGCAAGTGCCTTTGCCCAGTACCATGCCGGGGACAGGATCGAGGTTGAAAGTGCAGGGAGTGCGCCGGCACAGGAGATCAATCCCGTCATGGAAGAGGTTATGAGGGAGAAGGGTATCGACATGGCCTTTCGCAAACCAAAATCGATAGAGGAAGCATCCAGCCTCATAAAACCGGACCTGACCATATCCATGGGTTGTGAAAAATCGTGTCCATTCTTTCCGGGTATACCGGATGAGGAGTGGGACCTGCCAGATCCTTCCGGAAAACCGATTGCCTTCATGCGTCAGATCAGAGACGACATCGAAGAAAGAGTCCACAACCTCATAAAACATTGACATCTCTTGTATTGCAATATAAAAGATAAA
>JAFDIX010000696.1 GCA_019307805.1 Deltaproteobacteria bacterium
CATATCCCCATTGATTTTTCCTTTTACCTCTACATGCCCCATACCACCCAGGGGGCAGGAGGCTATGAATATCTTCGGGGTGAAATGGCGAGATTCAAGAAGTCTGTGGAAGAATGGGTTGGACGCGAGATTACAGATAAGGATCTGGACCGGGGTATCGAGATATGCAACGAAAACCGAAGACTGATGAAAGAACTCTATGAATTTCGTAAAGCAGACGAACCGGTGGTTACGGGGCTGGATGCATTGGAGGCGGCACTTACCAGCCAGGTCACGGATAAAAGGGAGCACAACAAGATCCTCCAGGGGCTTATAAAAGAACTTCCCGGGAAGAAGGTAGATCGCGAAACCGGCACCCGGCTCATGATTATCGGAAGTGAAGATGATGATCGCGAATTTTTTGAGATGGTGGAACAAAATCTGAGCCTGCCCGCCACCATTGTCATAGACGAGCACTGCACCGGGAGCCGGGATTTCTGGAATGAGACGATCCCGCAGGACGATCGGCTCATGGCCATTGCGGCACGCTATCTTGATCGTCCAGCCTGTCCGAGCAAGGACTGGCCGGATCGAAAAAAAATCGCCCATATGACTGAGCTGGTCAAGGATTTTGGAGTAGAGGGGGTTATCCTCATGCAACAGAAATTTTGCGATCCCCATGAACTGGACATGCCTGCGATAAAGGATCTCTTTGAAAAGGAATTAGACATTCCGAGTTACTTTTTGGAGTTCGACGTGACGGTACCCGCGGGACAGTTCAGGATTCGGGTGGAGGCCTTTTTGGAAACCATGGTTGATTTTATATAGGGCCGGTCCGGTTTTCATGGGCTCGGGTCTTTGGAAGATAGGGAGGTTGTAAATGGCAGAACAGAAAAGATATCCCACCGAACCGTTAAAGTGCTGGAACAGATCAAAAGAGTTGCGTGCCAAGTACTATAAGGACTACGTGGAGGCCAAAGAAAAAGGGGGGCTCCGCTGGAGTGGTTCCGCATGGGCCTTTCACGCCCTTCCTTCGGGACTGGGGCATGATGTGTATTCGGTTACCGGCGAGCCCTATGGCGCAACCAGTGCCTATTACAGTGACTTTTCGCTGCAGTGTCTTCAAACTGCAGAAAAGGCCGGCATAGCCCGGGATCTTTGCGGGTACTTGAGAAATTACTGGGGCGCCATCCTCCTGGACAAGTTCATCATGCCGGATGGGTCGATTCTCGATGGTTGGCCAAAAGCGGATTTCCTTTTTTCCTCCCATGTGTGCTGTTCCCACTCTAAATGGTACCAGCGTGCAGGGGAACTGGAGGGTGGGGTGCCCATGAAGGCTATTGATGTCTCCGTGGGACCCTATCCCAATGTGCCGGATCGAGAAGGGGCCCTGAAGTATATCATCAGCCAGATGGAGGATTGTATCGCCTGGATGGAGGAGGTAACCGGCAGAACCTATGATGACGCATTACTCATAGAGGCTATCCATGAGGAATGCCGTTCCCTCTCCCTGTGGGCTGAAATCTCCTCATACAATAAAAACATCCCGGCGCCCCTGGATGAAAAGACCATGTTCACGCTTTATGTGCACACCACCTTGAACCCCCAGGTCAAGGAAATCGCCGATTATTATGAGGAGGTGAGAGACGAGGTGAAAGACAGGGCGGAGAGGGGTATAGCCGCGGTCGCAGATGAAAGGTATCGCATCGTGACCGATTCCCAGCCCCCGTGGTCGGCCCTTAAATTCTTTCGCTATATGGAAAAGGAGTATGGTGTGGTATCCGTAGGTTCCTGGTATACATTCGGCCTGACAGGCGCATGGGACGAGACCGAAGACGGTACACTGGTACCTCGCAAGACACCCAGGGAAATGGGGCTCAGTCTCAACACCAGGGAAGAAGCCCTGAGGGCCTATGCCGATTATCGGCTCAGGAACTGGGGTTGGCGTTTTTTCCAATCCATTGACGAACGTATTGACATCACGAACAAGATCGTGGACCAGTGGAAGGCCGATGCGCTCATTTCCCATCTGAATAAGGGATGCGAAGGGACTGGTATCGGACAACTGGAAGGGCGATTGGCCCTGCTGGAAAGGAATTTCCCGGTCATGACCTATGAAGGAAACATGGCCGATGAAAGAGATTTTGATTTAGACCGAACCATTACCCGTGTGGATGCTTTTCTGGAAAGCGCGGGATTGAAACCTTTAAATACCAACAAATAAAAAGGAGGAGGAATGACATGGATTTAGGATTAAAGGACAAAAATGTGATTGTTACCGGAGGCGCATCCAATATCGGAAGGACCATATGCCTTGGTTTCGGAGGCGAAGGTGCCCATGTGACGGTCGTGGATATGGATGATGAAAATGGAAATAAAGTCGTCCAGATGATTCAAGATCAGGGGAGCAAAGCCAAGTTTATCCAGGCGGATGTGACCAAATATGAAGACGCCGAGAGGGTGGTCAAGGAGAGTCTTGAGGAGTTCGGGCAGATCGATGGTCTCGTGAACAATGTGGGCTGGGACGATTTTGTCCCTTTCCTGAAGATTCCTGTCGAAAATTATGACAGGTACCTTGACCTGAACCTTCGACATGTCCTCTACTTTACCCGGGCGGTGCTTCCCCAGATGATGGCTGCAAAGGGTGGGGTGATCTCCTTTACAAAGAACACGGCCAGGGAGTTCGGAAGATTCCAGATTCGCGCTAATTGTGTCTGTCCCGGTGCCACCATGCCGAAGTCTGATGAAGAGACCGGAAAGTTCAGTCTCTTCCGTCAGGAAGAGGTGAAGACCCTGTTTCCGCCCGAAGTCCAGGAGAAGTTGGCAAAGCATGGGTACCCCCTGCGGCGTCTGGGAAAAGCTGAAGATATCGCCAACATGGTCATTTTTATCGCTTCCTCCAGGGCGAGCTGGATCACCGGTCAAACCATCAGCGTCAGCGGCGGTTATTCCATGTTCTAG
>JAFDIX010000697.1 GCA_019307805.1 Deltaproteobacteria bacterium
TCCGCGGCCACCCACTGCCAGTGGAAGGGGCATGATGTAAATATTATCGATACACCGGGACATGTGGATTTCACCATCGAGGTTGAGCGGGCCCTCCGTGTCCTGGATGGGACTATCCTGGTTCTCTGCGCGGTAGGAGGTGTTCAGTCCCAGTCCATTACGGTTGACAGACAAATGAATCGTTATAAGGTCCCACGATTGGCCTTCATCAACAAGTGTGATCGGGCAGGGGCCGACCCTTTTAGGGACGTGGACCAGCTTCGTGAAAAGCTGAATCATAATGCGGTGCTCATGCAAATCCCCATTGGTTTGGAGGGGGACTTTCGGGGGCTCATTGATCTTGTCTCCATGAAGGCCATTTTTTTCGAGGGACCCTTTGGGGATGATGTGAAAACCAGGGACATCCCTGCGGAACTCCTTGAGGCGGCCCAGGGTCGTCGGGAAGAGATGCTGGATGCGGTGTCCATGTTTTCGGATGCATTGATGGAGGCCATTTTTGAGGAAAGGGTTACCGATGATCTGGTTTACGAGGCGGTGCGTCAGGGCACGCTGACACTGAAGCTGACCCCGGTATTTCTGGGCTCAGCGTATAAAAACATTGGTATTCAGCCCCTTTTAGATGCAGTGATCCGGTACCTCCCATCTCCCACGGACGTGGAAAATATCGCCCTGGACCTGGATGCTGAGGAAAAGGAGATTGTCCTTTCCCTCAATCCCGCTGATCCCCCGGTCGCCCTTGCCTTCAAACTGGAGGTCACACCCTACGGACAATTGACCTATCTCAGAATCTATCAGGGAACCGTGAGAAAAGGGGATAATCTCGTCAACACCAGGAGCAGGAAGAAGATCAAGGTCGGAAGACTCGTGAGGATGCATGCCGATGAAATGGAAGACATCACCGAGGCGGCCTCCGGTGACATCATCGCCCTCTTCGGCGTTGATTGCTTCTCAGGAGATACCTTCACGGACGGTCAGCTCAATTACTCCATGTCTTCCATGTTTGTACCGGATCCGGTCATTTCCCTCAGCATCGACCCAAAGGACAATCAGTCCGGTACCAATATGTCCAAGGCCCTTGCCCGGTTTATCAAGGAAGATCCCACCTTCAAGTCCCATGTAGACTCGGAATCCGGGGAGACCATCATCTCCGGAATGGGGGAACTGCATTTGGAAGTCTATGTGGAAAGAATGAAACGGGAGTTCGGGGCAGAAGTGGAGACCGGGATGCCCCAGGTGGCATATCGGGAGGCCATTTCCACCCGGGCAGATTTTGATTACATCCATAAAAAACAGACGGGAGGGGCCGGGCAGTTCGGCCGGGTCGCAGGTTTTATTGAACCCTCGGAGGATGGCACCTATGAATTTGTGAATGCAGTCAAGGGAGGTGCCATCCCCACAGAGTATATTCCGGCAGTGGACAAAGGCATTCGGTCATGCCTTCAAAAGGGCGCCCTTCTGGGCTTCCCCGTGCTCGGGATGACGGTGACAGTTAATGATGGCCGGTCCCATGCGGTGGATTCCTCTGAGCGGGCCTTTTTCACTGCCGCCGTGGGTGCCTTTAGACAGGCCTATAGCAAAGCAAAGCCCATTCTCCTGGAACCGATTATGAAGTTATCCGTTGAATGCCCTTCAGAATTCCAGGGAAATGTCATGTCCTCCATTAACCAGCGTCGAGGACTCATCATAAGTTCTACCGAGGACGGGGTCTTTACCGCGGTTGAGGCCGAAGTCCCCCTGGCCGAGATGTTCGGGTATGCCACGACCCTGCGTTCTCTGACCCAGGGTAAGGCGGAGTTTACTTTGGAGTTCTCCAGATACCTAAAGGTTCCCGACTCCGTTGCAGTGGAAGTCAGGAAGGAAATGGCTGAAAAGTCAAAAGGGAGGAAAAACCGATGAAAGATTTTATAGAGGTCAGTCCTTTAAGGGTCCTGGAGAAGTCCTCCCAAAAGGGCCTGGGCAAGGGAAATCTCGGGGTTCTCATGGCACGGGCGGGTGTTGGGAAAACGGCCTGCCTCATCCACATCGCTTTTGACAAACTCTTTCGCAAAGAAAAGCTGGTCCATATCTCCCTTGAGGATGTGCCTGAAAAGATTACATCCTATTATAACGTCATATTCTATGATCTGGTGAAAGCCCTTGGCATGGATAATGAGCTTGACGGCAGGATGCTCCTGGAGAGGAACAGGATGATTCTCTCCTACTTGAATCAGAGCTTTGAAATCGGGCGCCTTCGAGAAAACCTGAAGAACCTGGTGGAAAATGTTGAACTGGATCCGGACGCCCTGATTGTGGATGGACTGGACTTTCCCAAGGCGGGAAGAGAAATCTTTGAGGGATTCAAGGAGATCGCCGAGGAATTTGATACGGAGATCTGGTTTTCAGCACTCAGCCACAGGCATATCACCGACATCAACGAAAGGGGTGTCCCATATCCCTGCAACCACATCGACGATCTCTTCAGCATCATCATCCAGTTGCAGCCCACGCAGTCGGGTATTCTCCTGCAACTCCTGAAGGATCATGAAAATGAGATCGCTCCGGATATGAGTGTTCGACTGGACCCCAACACCTTTCTGGCCATGACATGACGTCCGGACCCTTGACCCATCCGGATATGAGTGTTCGACTGGACCCCAACACCTTTCTGGCCATGACATGACGTCCGGACCCTTGACCCATACTTGCAATACATTTATACTCTCAATCCAACAGATTCTTTTCGTATTCAGTGCATGAGGCTCAAAACAGGCTATTGTCGTCGTTAGGCAAACGAGAAATGGGGATGGGGGAATAGCGCATGTTAGCCTTGCTTTTGATCGTAATGGGCACGATACTCGGAGTGCTCGTCAGTTCCTTCTTTGTCGAGGAAGAGTCTACCTGGCTCACCTACTACATAGGTGGGATTGTCGGCCTTCTGGTGAGCAGTGTGATTCTCGAGATCAGGAATGTGCAGAGGCGAAAGAAAGAATTGGAAGAGGAGAAAAAAATCAAAAAAATTGAATTTTAGTTCTCCTCCAGGACCTTGACGCCGTCGGGATCCTTGAATTGAAAGGAACCCTCCTCAAGGTCATAGCGCACGGACAATTTCTCCAGCATGAAACGGGTGATGCCTCCGACGTAATTGTAGATCGCAATCATTCGAATGCGGTACTCTTGGGGGTCTATTAAAAGTTCGATGTGTTCCACCTGCTGCCAGGGGGGATCAGGGATGAGATTCAGCAGGTATCCTTTTCCCTCAATTTCTTTCATGGTGATATTGAAGTTTTTCTCTGCG
>JAFDIX010000126.1 GCA_019307805.1 Deltaproteobacteria bacterium
TTGCAACCCAGGGCAAGTATCCAGGCCAGGGCTGCGCCGAGATACCACATGGTATGTAACCGGACCGGGGATAGGGCTTTATCAGAAGCCTTTCGTCCATCTGTTGGGGACGAACCATTTTCTTTAGGAGGATTTTTTCTAGTTTTCTTCCCTTTTTGCTGTGGGGCATTTTTTGCTGTTTTTACAGTTTCAGTTTTCTGTTTTCCATGCATGCGCCCCTTTACATAAAGCAGGAAGGATAGGATGAAGAACATTGCTGCCATGCTGTTTTGTCTTTGAATAAGGTAGGTTACGGATTGGGTATGGAGAGGATTAACAAACCAGATGAATGCAGCAAGGACTGCAATGAGTGCAGGGATGGGCCCAGGGAGAGTATTGGAGGATTGCCTATCCAATCCCTTGTAGCCGGTGATGCGTAAGGTGGCATTCATGAAAAGGAAAAGAAAAAAAGCGGAGAGGATATGGATGAGGATATTTACAATATGAAAACCTGCAAGATCATATTGATGAAAATAGTAATTCAAGGCAAAGGTGACATTAGCGATGGGGCGGCTTTTTCCGGAAACGTTACCAAAGGCAGATCCTAAAATATTCGGGAGGGTAATGCTGGTTATTCGGATATCAGGATTTTTTTCTATCCTGACCATGTCGTCCATGACAAAGGGACCCTCCAGTGTGTTGGAGTAAATGCCAGCCCCGATGATGGTGAAGATAAAGAGCAATGAGATGATTTTAGGTGTTGAAAGCTTCATGATATGCGGTGTCGCAATGGGGTAAGGTGATAGGCGCCTCTATGTTGTGAGGCGAAGCATAACGAAATTTTCTATTATGTGTCAACGGCAAATAAAACCCAACATGTTGTATCTGCTCATATTCTCCGTGCCCATAATATCCCCTCTCCGGCTCTCTCCGCCGGTGTATGATAATTTGCAACCTCTAAAATCAGCTTACACATAAGTATACACCTCCCAGGTTCCCATTTCCCCCGGAACGCCCTTCGAGATCAGACTTAACGCACTAAAAATAATACGTAAATTACTATTGAAGGCATTTTTGGAACGCCTTTTGCTTTCATAAGAAAAGCAACGGTATCAATCTGAAAAACCGATTGATCCGTATCAGGGCAAAAGAGGAGGTAAACCATGGTTGATGGTTTGGTGATGCTCATTATCTTTGGAATCGTCTTTTTGTTGTTAGGCTGGCATGTGGCAAGCGAACGTAAAGGCGTCAAGTAAGAGAATTCAGATTCCAGCCACGGAATCGGCTTGCCTCGCCAATTTAGGGAACGCCGTCACTAGAAAGGATTATACCATGAAAAGGGTAAGAAGATTGAGGTCGGGTATCCTGCTTATCACCATGCTTTTTTTATCTACTTCCTGGGCATGCGTATCCACAGGCAGGAATGTCAAGGTCGTCAAGGTCTATCAGCCTCGGAACGGGCCTCCTGCGCATGCTCCGGCCCATGGATATCGGGCAAAATACAGGTACCGGTATTATCCAACAGTGCAGGTCTATTTTGATGTTTCGAGAAGCGTCTATTTTTATCTGGATGACGGGCGCTGGATAGTATCTGCATCACTTCCCCGCTCCATCAGGGTGAGGCTCGGTGACTATGCGGAAATTGGCATGGAAACAGACAGGCCCTACACAAAATTCAAAGAACACAAAAAGAAATATCCCCCGGGTCAGTTAAAAAAGAAAAAGTACCACTGGAAAAAGATGAAAGGATGAAAACATGAAAAGGATCCTCACAGGCATTTTGCTTCTTCTAATGGTCCCCGGTCTCTCAGGTTGCTGGTATGCTGCTGCTGCGGGGGCAGGGATTTACGCGGGCTTTAAAGCGAAGGAAAAGGGGTACGGGTTGCAAAATCCTGTTACCCAGGAAAAGAAAACCCCGGACCAGGAAACGGACAAAGAATAGTCTTCCGTTTCCTTCAATTGTGCAAATACTAAAAATGCCGGAATGACCACTTGTTTTGAACAGGGCATTCCGGCATTCCTGTTTCGTGCCCCTCCCGCCTTCATGCGAAACAGATTTAGGTTGCAGTCAGGGCCAGTCGTCATTCCGGCCTCCGAGCCGGAATCCAGGGAGCATTGATGTAAAGGGATTCTGGATGCCGGTCGAAGATCCCGTCTTCAGCGGGGATCAAGTCCCCGCAGACAACTACGGGACAGGCCGGCATGACGGTGATAGAAATCCCCACTTGTAGAATGGTTCATTGCAATCAACCCACTGTTGACCTCCTCGTCAAGTAATCGAAGGTTGTTCCGCAATCTTTATTCCCTTGAGCCCTATGCCGTCCGCCTTTTGCCGTGTTCGAGGGCCTCTGAATTTGGTTGTTCTGCCGGATTTTTGCAGTCCATCAATAAAGGGCCCAAACAATTATGCTCCTTCCCAGCGGCGGAAGAGGTCGTGGGGGATTTGGAGAAAGTCAAATATCTTTCCGATGGTCTGATGGATGATGTCCTGAATGGTTTCAGGCCGGTGATAAAAAGAAGGGATGGGCGGGAGTATATGGGCACCCATGTCTGCGGCATCAGTCATGAGCCTGAGATGTCCCTTGTGCAGGGGCGTTTCTCTCACTACCAGCACCAGCTTTCTTCCTTCTTTAAGGGTCACGTCTGCTGCGCGTACCAGGAGATTGTCCGTGTAGGAATTGGCAATTCCCGAGAGGGTTTTGATAGTGCAGGGCACCACGACCATGCCCTCTGTCAGAAAGGATCCGCTTGCAACAGCCGCACCCACATTCCTGTTGTCATATACGTGGGTGGCCATGCCTTCCACCTCTTTGAGACTGTATTCCGTTTCGATCTCAATATTTTTTCTTCCTGCTTCTGAGATAATGAGATGGGTCTCAAAGTCCTGGTCCCGAAGCAGTTGCAGCATGGTTACACCATAGATGACACCGCTGGCACCCGATATTCCGATCACTAATCGTTGTGTCATATGTTTTTTTTCTCCACTTTTTCCCTGAGATATTCCTTAACAATTTAATATTTTGAAAACATGAGTGCAACCCTTGCCCATTATTTTTTCCCGATAGGAGGGCAGGGGAGGAGCTACATGGTTTCCTTGAGCGCGTCCACAATAGCCCGGGCAAATTCAGGAGTATTGATATGGGTGTCGACCTCTATAATGCCGATGTCAGAATCCAGATTCTCTTTGAGTGCATCCAGAAATGCCCGGTCTGATTCCGGTTCATAGAGCGAACCCCCTTCAACACTTAAAGAGGAAAAGCCCTTTATGGGCACAACGAATTTCACAAGCTTCTTGTTCGTGTGTTTATTGAGCCTGTCCGATACCTCTTTTGCAATGGTCTTCAATTCCTCAGGGCTTGTTCTGGCCTGGACCCGCATGGCATCCTGAACCAGGAGTTTTCGCTCCGCCAGCTTGCGTGAAGCCCAGAGCGAATCCCCTTCGTCCCTTCTCTGGATGGGGCCGCAACTGATCATGTCGAATCCGCAGGGAGAGAGTATGTAGGGTTTCCCCTGGTTGCAGCCGGCATCCAGCCTGTCAGCACCGGCGGCGCGGTTGCCCCCAAGGAGATATTCGCTGAAACCAGCGGGCACCAGGTCTACAAAGGCTTCGAAGAGCCCCTGCCCCACAAGATCAACAGCAGCCCTTTCCCCAATGCCCGTGGCATGAAAGGAGACCATATTATAGTCCCCTTCGAGCAACTCCCTGACATAATGGGCCCCCTTGTCACAAAACCCGAATTCAGTAAGAGCGATGGAGGGCTTACCCTCTTCCAGGGGAGGTTCGTATCCTTCAACCATGCCGCAAATAGCCCCGGCACCATTGATCATCAGGTTCCTGACCAGGGGATTCATCCCTACGGTGTCCACCACGCTGTGCATGACGGTAATGTCCCGGACCCCGAAGAATTCTGCAAGTCGTTTGGCATAGGCCGGCATTGCCGCGACGCTGGAGATCAGGAGCTTGGGGATGCCAAAGGGCAGGCACTTCATGGCCGACAGGGCGATGAAGGTTCCTGTCATCCCCCCGACCGCCATGACCCCTTGGAGCTTGCCGCTCTCATGAAGATCAATAAGCTTTTTGCCCAGGCCCTCGGCCATTGCGGATGTGGCCTTCTCCCTCTCCTTTGCCAGCATTTCCCTGACCTGCCCGATGGTTGTTCCTCCGGCCTGTGCCAGTTCTTCACTGGAAATGTCGGGCCTCAGGTCAGATGCAATAGCACCGGTTCCAATACTGATATCCATGAAGATGGGCTGGTGCCCTCTCTTCCTGATATGCTCCAAAATCAGGCGCAGGCCGTCTTCCCTTTCATCGAGCATGCCCACTACAGCAATTGCCATGGTTTTCACTCCAGACCCAGTTCAGACCACCTGCCCTTGACTTTTTCAACCATATCCGGATCGAGCTCGATGGGGATCGGTTTGTCTTTCCAGTCATAGGGGATGGTGGCATCCAGCAGGAGCCTTCCGGTAATTTCCCTCGCGTTGATAGGCAGGGAAGGATCCAGGGGTGTGGAGCGTCCTCTCTTGATGACCTGGCTCCGGTTGGGTTGGAACCTGAAGCTCAATGCATACATCACCCTTGGGATATCCCATGGATCGATGTCTTCATCCACAACAATGACTGTTTTTAGCCCATAGGCGCCCATTTCCGTTGAAATGGCCGCGGTCAGTACCTGATCCGCATGTCCGGGGTACATCTGTTTCATTGAAATGATGGCAAGGAACCTTCCGGATCCTTCAGGCGGACAGTAGACAGCCTTTAATCCGGGTATTTTCATGGCCAGGAGCTGCTGCCACAGGTTTGCCCCGTAGGACAGTGCCATGGTCATGTGGGTATCGGTTACAGCGCGGCCCACGGTGGTTCCCCACATGATTGGATTGTTTCTGTAGGTAACGCATTTGATATCAATAAAATTTCGGGGATCGGTGCCCACACCCGAATAATAGCCGGTGTATTCGCCAAAGGGTCCTTCATCCATGAATTTATCGGCATCCACCTCACCCTCAACCACTATTTCAGCGGTGGCGGGTATGGGCAGATCCACGGTTTCCCCTTTGACCACCTGAACGGCCTCTCCCCGAATGGCGCCTGCCACATCGTACTCTGAAACAAATGCCGAGACCCGGGCTGCGCCCAATATGAACAACAGCGGATCGCAACCCACGATGGATACAACCGGCATGGGTTTACCCATGGCCTGATACTTTTTCAGCATGATGTCGGCATGTTTGCCCTTGATGAACTGGGTCCCTATCTTGTCCTTCGCCAGCAGCTGGCTCCTGTAAGTTCCCAGATTGACCCATCCGGTCTCCGGGTCCTTGCTGATGATAAAGTGGGCGGTTCCATAAAATCGCCCACCGTCCAGGGGGTAAAACTTGGGCACGGGAAACTTGAACAGATCTATATCATCGCCCGTCATGATGTTTTCTTTGCACGGGGCATCCGAGGCATCCACCCACTCGGGCGGAACAAGGTTCTCTCCGAGTTTGGCCCAGGCCACATAAAGATCCACGAGTGTCGAATCCAGGGGCTGGCCCATGATCAGCGCCAATCTTTCAACCGTCGTACACACGCTCATGATCACCGGAGAATCGTAATCTTTCACGTTTTCAAATAAAAGCGCCGGACCCTGTTTCTCTTCATTGAGTTTGGCTATGTGTGACAGCTCCAGGTCCCAGTCGACCTCGGGTTTGATACGTTTGAGGACGCCTACCTCCTCAGCTTTCGAAATAAAACCCCTCATGTCTTTCATTGACAAAAATCCTCCTCTCTAAGTATTTCCATTTGATATTCTCTTAAGAACAACCCCCTTAGGACATTTCTGCCCAAAGAAGGGCTCAGAAAAGCCCTCTCTTTCTGGTCAATCCAGGACCCGTGGGTTATTCATGGTCCCGACGGTGGGTAGAAAAGGGCAGGGGCGAACATGTTCATGATATTGCTCTTTACTCGGGAAGCTTGATCCGCTTCATGGCCTGTTCCATCAACAACTGGTAACCGGTCTTTTCTCCGATCACAGATTCCTTCCGGCGCTGATTCCATACCGTCTCCGGCCGGGCCTGTACGATGAATACATTTTCAGGAAAAGACAGGCCCTTGTCTATGGCCCACTCGATGTCCATGGCCTTGCCGTAGTGGGATTCGATGACTTTGGCCGTATCGACCAGTTCCGCGATCTCCGTGTCTTCAAGGCAGCAGGTGCACTGCATTTCCTGTTCTACCTCTGCATGCACGACCTCGTCCTTCTCAAGGTCAAAAAAACACTCGATGTGCTTTGTGGAAATGGTCCTTTCATTGACTTCCCTGACGACCTTGTCCACTACAAATTTGTCCGGGTTCACCTCACCCGAAACGACCGTCTCCCCCAATCCCCAGCTGCCTTCAATAACCACCTTGGAGGGATCGCCGTTGGTTGGGTTCAGGGTGAACATCACTCCGGCCGCCTTGGAGTTTACCATTTTCTGAATGCCCACACTGATGAGTACCTTCTCGTGCGGGAAATCATTTTTTTCTCTGTAGGCGATGGCACGGGGTGTGAAGAGGCTGGCCCAGCACCTTTGGACCCTGTCTACCACCCGGTCCGGACCTTCGATCCAGAGAAAAGTGTCCTGCTGTCCTGCAAAACTGGCCGTGGGCAGGTCCTCGGCCGTTGCACTGGAGCGCACCGCCACCGGCACCACATCCACAAGACAGTCGTCACAGAGCTCGGCATACCCTTTTTTAACAGCTTCCTTCACAGAGGCAGGCATGGGGACGCCCTTGATCAATTCCTGCACAGCGGCACTGGTTTTATTCAAAGCATCCACATCCTCGGGATTCAGCCCGGACAGACGTTCTATGATTTTGTCTTTAATTCCGGTTTCAGTGATGAAGTTGAGATAACTTTCAGTGGTCACGGCAAACCCAGGGGGAACGCGAATGCCGGCCTTGATCATTTCTCCCAGACTGGCATTTTTACCCCCGACCCGGGGAAGTGAATCCTTGTCCACATCTCTAAAATTCAAGATGTAGTCCATGTCTCCCTCCGCGATGGTCCTCTCGAGTGAAAAGGAGGGGCGGAGGTCCGCCCCTCCTGAATCGGCACTTGAAAGGGTTTAGCCACCTCTTTTCACAATGGAGACCACACCCTGGTCGCCGTCGACCTTGAGAATATCTCCAGTTTTGATGACGGCCGTTGCGATCCCGGTGCCTGTCACCGATGGCACACCATACTCCCGGCAGACAATGGCTGCATGGCTGGTAAGTCCGCCGATATCCGTTACAGTCGCCTTGATCTGGGTAAAGATCGGCGCCCAGGACGGGTTCGTGGAAGGGCAGACCAGGATTTCTCCGGGCTGGAGGTCCACAATGTCCTTGAGGAGCTTGAGAACCCTGGCGGGCCCTTCGACCACACCGGCAGATGCGGCAAAGCCCTTGATCTCGGAGACATCTTCAGCCGCTGGGGCGGAAACCCCTTTGAGCCATTCCTTCACCTTGTCAGTGGTGACCCCCCATAGCATGACGGTAAAGGGTTCTGCCACTTCTTCAGGCGGCACCCCCAGGGCAGGGGTGGGGTTCCATTCCTTGGCCGCGTCCAGGATCTTTCTTCGCTTGGCTACCTTGGCCTG
>JAFDIX010000698.1 GCA_019307805.1 Deltaproteobacteria bacterium
GTTCAGCCCTCAGCAGGTCATAGGCTTGCTGGTAGTATTGCTTGGCTTCTTGGTTTGACAAGGTTTTGTAACTCTTCTCGCCGGCCTTGATGAGGTATTCGGCTGCTTTGTCATTGGAAAGCCCCTTTTTAAAGTGATAGGCTAAGGCATCGTAGAACTCCGGCAGCCGATCGGCGAATAGTTGTTCCATAACCTTGGCAATTCGCTCGTGAATTGCATGGCGTTCCTTCTTCAGGAGCCCGTTGTAGACCACCTCCTGGGTCAAGGCGTGCTTAAAGATATACTCCAGATCCGGTTCCCTGTTCCGAGTCCGGATGAGGTCGAGGCTTTCCAGACCAGTTAAATAACGATCCACTGGCAAGTTGAGCTGAGTGATCCTGGTCAGAACCTCATAGAAAAATGCCCGCCCGATCACCGAGGCTTCCTGCAATATGCGTTTGGCCTCCCTTTCCAGCCGGTCTAGGCGGGCAGCCAGCACCCCCTGGATAGTCGGTGGAATATCTAGACCGGTGATTGGCCTGGTGAGCGACCAGGCACCGTTTTCCCTCATCAGGGTTCCGGTTTCGATGAGGGAGTTGACCACTTCCTCAAGATAGAAGGGGTTGCCTTCCACTTTATCGCGAATGAAGTCCTCCAATTCAGCCGGCAAGTATTCAGTATGTAGCAAGGATTTGAGCATCTCCTGGGAGTCGACTCGGGACAGGTCCTGTAAAACAATTTCATGATAGGGCCAATTCAACTCGTCGGACGGCCCTTCCGGAAAGAGTTTGAATACCGGCCTATAGACCAGGATAAACGCCACCGGCCGGTTTGTCCTGGTTAGCATCAGGTGCAAAAGGTCGATATAGGAAGTATCGGCCCAGTGCAAATCCTCGAACCATAAAACTGTAGGACCACGGCTGGCTAATGCTTCCAGTATTTCGAGAGTGGCTTCCTGGAGCTTGGACCGCAAGAACTCAGGGCTGACATCATCGATTTCAGGATAACTCAAAGAAAACAAACCGCCGATGTGAGGTATGATTTCCTGCCTGTCCCAAAGCAAAATTTTGATTCCCGCCTCAATCTTCCCCCTTATCTTTTCAGGATTATCCCCCTCCTGGATTCTGAAGGCGTGGGTTAACAGATTTATTAAGGGGTAATAGGGCGTGTTCTGGGTGTATGGGTAAGCGTGGCCCTCCCGCCACTGAATTTCCTTAAGGTTCAGGGTGACCTTAAAGTCCTGGACCAGCCGGCTCTTGCCGGTGCCGGCGTCGCCTACAATGGAGATGATGGAGCCCTGGCCATTCTTAAGTTTCTCAACAGCTCGGTTCAATAGCTCCATCTCTTTTTGCCGTCCGATAAGATCTGCCCTGACGCCTTGAAGTCGATGAACAGCAAGCGGCCCCTCTTTGGAGGAGAGAAGCTTGAAGGCCGGCAAAGGTTCGGCCTTGCCCTTAACCTTGGCAGGCTCCATACAGTCAAAATTGAAATGCGACTTGGTCAAGTTAAAGGTGCTCTCGCCCACCAGTATCTGCCCGCTTTTAGCCAGGCCTTCCAAGCGAGAAGCCAGGTTGATGGTGTCTCCGACAAGGCCGTGGGTCCCTTTGTCCGGATCCACCTGGCCGGTTACCACCAAACCAGTGTTAATACCAGAGTGCATGGATAGGGCCTGGCCTATTTTCCCCTCAACCTCGGGACTTAAGCCTTCAACCTGAGCATGTATCTCCATGGCCGCCCGGATAGCCCTAATGGGATCGTCCTCATGGGCGCTGGGGACACCGAAAACGGCCATTGCCGAGTCGCCGACAAACTTTTCAATAAAGCCGTCGTACTTCTCAATCACCTGTCTGATCTTCCCGAAGACCCGGTCCATAATCTCTCTGACCTCCTCCGGGTCAAGCCTTTCGGTCATGGCCGTATAGCCGGACAGATCTGAGAAAAGAACTGAGACCTGTTTGCGCTCGCCACTGGCAATGGGCAAAACAAAATCATTCGGGCCAGCTGCCTTTGCCGAAATATTGACGGACAGAGTATGTCCACATTTTCCACAGAAATCATCCTCTGGGAGAATTTCAGCGCCGCATTGGGGGCAGGCCAATAAAAGTTCTGTGCCACATTTGCGGCAAAACTTCGTTGTCTCTGGATTCTCTGCTTTACATTCTGGGCACTTCATTGTTAATGCCCTCCAGATCTAAGGAAAGTTAATTCGGGAGAAAAAAAGTCGGTTTTACAAAGACTTGATGTATTACAATAGACGAAATGTGATTTTCTGTCAAATTATGAAAGACTCCAATGTATTGTGGTTTGATTATTCAGCTTAAAAGTAAAGGTTATTACCATATCTTTGACATTGAATAGCACTCATTTGGTTATACTTATAAGAAGAAACATTAAAAATCTTTAGACTTTCTATTAACCAAATAAACCTTAATTATCAAGAAATCACAGGTTTCGGTACAGAAAGATTCACTCTTGAAACCGTCTTCACTGGGCTTAGCTCCCTACGCTCAGACTGAAGATATCTTGCCAATACACCAAATATCAACCGGTTACAGATATCTTAAATTTTTTGGGGATTGGAGTAAAGGTTTCTTTTACGATACTTGACATTTTTGGGGTG
>JAFDIX010000127.1 GCA_019307805.1 Deltaproteobacteria bacterium
CCCTGTTTTAGGACCTAGAACATATTATGCCCCGTCAGACCTTTCCTTTTTCCAAATCCCCCCAACCGTCGGAACAGGACAGGGCGTCACAGGTCCAAGAACCCATCATTGCCCCGGAAGGGGTCTTCCGGATAGAGAGGGCAGGGCAGGGCCCCGGCCCAAGAACATCATACGCTTTCAAAGTCATTATCCTTTTGTTTATTTTCACGGTGTTGCTGGTGGGCGGGGGCTTTTTAATGCACTATCTTTCAAAGCATCCCATTCGCGTTGCAGATGCCCCTGAGAAAATTTTGCCCCCACAACCCGAACCCACACCGGAGGTTCCTGCTGAAAAGCAGGATGAAAAACCTCCCGGACCTGTCGATGCCAGAGAGATGGAAATGGCAAAGAGGGGCGCTGATCAGAGCATGGCAAATTTCGTGGGCGCCAGGGAAGACCTGGATGCCATGGGTGGCGCCCAATGGGGGGGAGAGACCTATGCCCGGATGGAGGAAACCAGCCGGCAGGCGGACGGACTCTATCTAAAAAAGGAATATGCTTCTGCATCCAAGAAATATAACCAGGCCCTGGCAATGGTGAGGGCGCTGGCAGGCCAATCCGAAAATGCACTGGGGAGGCTCTTGGGTGAAGGAAATCAGGCCCTGGCCGAGGGAAAGGGAAAACGCGCCAAGGACAAATTCGGTCTGGCATTGATGATTGATCCCGCCAGCCAAGCTGCAAAAAAGGGCCTTGCAAGGGCAGACACGGCAGAGGCCGTAACCCGGCTTTTGTCATCCGGGAAGAGACATGAAAGCCGGAATAACCTTCCCTTTGCGTTTACAGATTATCAACAGGCCGGGAAATTGGATCCTGAATCCGTCCAGGCACAGCGCGCCTTCCAACGGGTCAAGGATCTCATCGCCGAGGATGAGTTTCGGAAACTCATGTCTACCGGGTTGACAGCCTTGCACAGGGAAGACTTTGATGGTGCCAGGGCCTCTTTTCTTAAGGCCCAGGGACTGCGTCCGGGTTCTCAGGAGGTCAGGGATGCCCTGTCCCAGGTTGACCAGGCCGTGCGTCTGGCGCGGATGAAAAACCTCCAAAAGGAGGCATTGGACGCAGAGCAGTCCGAAGACTGGGACCGGGCCCTTACGGCATATATGGCGGTCCTTGAAGTAGATCCCAGGGTGCGGTTTGCAGTGCAAGGGAAGGAGCGCTCCCTTGCCATGATACGGCTCAGCAAACGGGTTGCTTTTTATCTCAACAAGCCGGAAGTTCTGGAATCTGACCAGTATCTTGAAAAGGCGGGCCAACTCCTTTCAGAGGCAGACGGGTTAGAGCCAAAGGGCCCCCGATTCAGGGCGCAGGTGGAAAAACTGAATCAGCTGGTTCAAACAGCACAGATTCCTCTCAAAATCACACTGGAGTCGGACAATCTCACCCAGGTTGCCGTGTACCGGGTGGGGAGACTGGGGGCATTTCTCAAAAAAGATCTGACCCTTCGCCCCGGGTCCTATACGATCGTGGGTACCCGGAACGGGTATAAGGATGTGAGACAGCGTGTGGTGCTCAAACCGGGTGAGCCTTTGCGGGTAACAATAATATGTCTGGAAAAGATCTGACAAAAACAGACGGGATCAGGGATCAGGGTGGAGAAAGGATTCAAGGAACCAGTCCCCCCCCGGGGATGGAGATCACACCCATATCCTTTCGTATGCCTGACCCAGAGCGACGGTCTCCTCCATGGGGGCGGCTGTTGGGCCTGGTACTTCTGATCTTCTTTTGCGTGCTTGCGGGTGCGGTCTGGTTCGTATTTACAGCCAAACAGGTGGTGATACGGATTGAACCGGAACCTGAAGGGGTTTCTGTGAGCGGTGGGTGGTTTGCGCCGAGAATGGGTTCCTATTATTTGATGCGACCCGGGGAATACACTCTGGAAGCCTCCAAAGCGTGCTACCAACCCTTGCGCGAACCTTTGCAGATTACAGAGGAGCAGAATCAGACCCGCAGTTTCAAGATGGAGAAGTTCCCTGGTCGGCTGTCGATTCAAGTACAGGATGCAGATAACCCCGGTATCCTAATCCAGGGTGCCAGTGTAAGTATTGACGCCCAGGATGTGGGGGCAGCGCCCTTAAAGGCAATAGCGGCAAAAGCGGGAAGTCGGCGCATCCACATCACGGCCAAGAATTATCAGGACCTGCAAACCCTTGTGGAAATTGAGGGTTGTGGGGTAGAACAGTCTGTCACATTGGCCCTTGCACCGGGGTGGTCTGACGTGGAGATCCGTTCCATCCCAAAGAAGGCGCAAGTCTTTGTAAACGGGAAGCCCTCGGGACACACCCCCAGGACACTGAAGCTCTTTCCCGGTTCCCACCGATTGGAGATCAGGGCACATCTGTACAAGACCTGGCGCGGGCAGGTGATGGTGAAGGCGAATCAGAAACAGACCCTGGGTCCTATCCGATTGAAGCCCGCTGACGGCCGACTCCTATTGGGTACCAATCCCCCCGGGGCCAATGTCACAGTGGGAAAGGCCTACATTGGAAGAACACCCCTGGAGGTCTTTCTGCAACCCGATACCCCCCATGATATCAAAATCTCCAAGGCGGGCTATGAAAAGGCCGTAAGAGAGGTTATGGTTTCATCAGGGAAAAAAAAGGAACTCAGGGTGGCGCTGGTTCCTGTAAAGGGTCGTATTCACTTCAAAGTAGAGCCCCCTGATGCGGAACTGGTAATCAATGGGAAACCATGGGGGAGAGTACCGGACGAACTCCACCTTGTCGCCGTCCCCCACAAGGTCGTGATTCAAAAGGATGGCTATAGGCCATACCAAACCACCATTACACCCAAACCCGGATTTCCCCAGGAATTGAAAGTTACCCTGAAGGGTAAGGCTGAGGTCCGGAAGACAGAAGGATCCCCTGTAATAAAGACGGCCAACGGATACTCTCTCAAACGGGTTCAGCCGGGGACATTTGTCATGGGTGCATCCCGCCGCGAGCAGGGACGTCGTTCCAATGAGACCCTCAGAAAGGTTATCCTCCAGAGACCCTTTTACATGGGGATCAAGGAGGTGACCAACAGGGAGTTTCGGGAATACCAGGCGAAACACGGATCAGGGTCTGCTGGCAGGTACAGCCTGAATCGTGAAGAACTCCCCGTGGTACGGGTGACATGGGAGCAGGCTGCGTTGTTTTGCAACTGGCTGAGCGAAAAAGAGTCCCTTCCGCCTGCCTACATCAAACAGGGGGACAGGCTAGTGGCTGCCGAACCCCTCGGAACAGGGTACCGCCTCCCCACGGAGGCGGAGTGGGAATACTGCGCACGATTCAACAGCAGGGCCTTTCTCAAGTACCCATGGGGAAACACATTTCCGCCAACGGCAAAATCAGGCAACTATGCGGATATTTCCGACAAGGATCTTTTGCCCAATTATTTGTCCAATTACAATGACGGCAACCCCGTCACGGCTCCCCCCGGATCATTTGCACCAAACGGCCTGGGCTTGTATGATCTGGGGGGCAATGTGGCAGAGTGGTGTCATGACCTCTATTCCATCTATCCCTATTCAGCCGGCAAAACCTACAGGGACCCTACGGGTCCGGAGCAGGGAAAACATCACGTGGTCAAGGGGGCGGGGTGGAAGGATTCAAGTATCAGCGAGCTGAGGCTATCCTACAGGGACTACAGCAGTGGCAACCGTTCGGATCTTGGATTTCGAATCTGCCGGTACGGGGGTGCCCCGTAATGAGTAATTCCATAAACGGGCTTTTCATAATCCTGGTTCTCGGGTTGATGGTGTGTGCGCCCGGGAGATTGCGCGGGGAGGCGGGAAACACCGGAAAGGTCCCTGTGATGCTTGTCCGGGGAGATACAATCGCAGACAGACCTGTTGTCAGGCAATCCGGTGAGAGGAACCAGGGTCCTGCAAAAGAAAAACAGAAAACGCAGGGCCGGGAGCAGGAAGGGCAGAACATTGGACGGGACACCAAGTCCAGGGACCCCTTGATAAGAGAATTTGTGCCATCGGAGGAGATCGCAGCGGAACAGGCGGTTGACTTTCCGGCAGATATTTAAATAGCGGGTAGCCCGATGTTTACAAGGTATTCAAACTCGGACCGACGAAAAGAAAAGCTTTGCTGATATTGGCTGATCCTGGATACTGGTCTCTGGATGCTGGATTTTAAAGGTTTTTTTATCCAGTATCAAGCATCAAGGATCCAGTATCTCTTCGCTTCGAGAATCAAATGAGATTCTCCTCAGCGTGTCGGTATTAGGCGGGAATTGGCCAGAAAAAACGTATTACAAGGGAGAAAAGACATGAAAAGAGCGACACCTCTATCCTTTGAGTTTATTTACCAGCTCTTCTCTCTAATCCTGATCGTTATTATCATCCATGCCGCCTATGTTGGGCTGATTCGCCCCAGTGCGGATGCTATCCTGGCAAGGCAGGCGGCAGAACTGGAAAAGGACAAATCCTATATCACGGAGCGATCGGTCTATGTACTGATCAAAGACTATGAACAGGAGGCCTGTTTTATCCTCATGTTTTGGGCGTTGGCCATCATGGCCCACAAGGGTGTCATGACCATCAAGGACCGGGCCCTTCTGAAAAAAGATTTTATCCCCTTGAAGGAGGGTATGCGTATCCTGCCGGAAGACACCCGGGATCTCTCCCGCAACCTTCAGGCCCTGCCTCCCCAGCAACAGCGGGCACTGCTTCCAAGGGCCCTGCTCGCCGCCCTGCAGAGGTTTGGATCCACGGGCAACATCCAGGACGTTTCTGAGGCCACACACGCATATTGTACTGCCGAGGGGGAACGATTGGAATCCGAGTTGTCCATGATCCGATATATTGCCTGGGCCATACCTTCCCTGGGATTCATTGGTACGGTAAGGGGTATCGGAGATGCCCTCGGCCAGGCACACAAGGCAATCGAAGGGGATATATTCGGGGTAACCAAGAGCCTTGGAGTCGCCTTTAACTCTACGTTGATCGCGCTTGTGATCAGCATTTTTCTCATGTTCATTGTGCACCAGTTGCAACTGCTCCAGGAACGCTATGTGTTGGATACGGAGGCCTATTGTGAAGAAAACCTTACCCGTCACCTGCAATCAGAATAGCAGGTATTTGCAATGAACCCCATTGCCCTGGAACTGGGTGACGCAGGCATCATGGCTGTAGCAAAGGGGACAGAAGGGCTCATCCCGCTGGACGGCGTGAACAGCGAGAGCCCAGGCTATGCCCTGCCGGAAAAAAAGGGCCTGCTGGTGGGGAAAAGGGCCGAAGGCGCCGCTCACCTCCATCCTCGGGAATGCAATAATCGATTCTGGGATCAGTTGAATGCGGAAACCCTGAAACCGGCTACCCCCATTGCCCGGAATCACGCGGAAATGGCCTATTTCCATATGGGTTCCATTTGGGAGAGGATGAAAGGCCATGGGGATGGCCTGGTCATCGCCGTTCCCGGATTTTATGAAAGCCACCAGTTGGGGCTTCTTCTGGGCATTGCCCGGGAGTTGTCCATCCCCATGGAAGGGATTGTCGCGCTTCCCGTTGCAGCCGCTTCCGAACCCTGTCCGGAAAAACTTCTCCTGCACCTGGATATCCATTTGCACCGCCTTGAATTGACCTTTCTGGAACAGGGTGAACAACTCACACAGAGAGATGTGTTATCCGTCAAAGACAAAGGGCTTTTTTACCTCCAGCGGGAATGGATCCAGGCCATTGCCGATGCCTTTGTCCATGCTACCCGTTATGATCCCCTGCATCGGGCTGCAACAGAACAGGAATTGTATGACCGGTTGCCCGAGGTGCTCACAATGCTCGGGACCCAGGACTCCATGTTACTCGAAATGAAGGAAGGCGGGCATAGTTACCGGATCAACCTGACCAGGGATCTGCTGCTGGAAAGGGCAGGGCTCGTCATTCAGGAGATCCATGGGATGATCAAAGAGATGGTACGGCATCACGGAAGAGAAGGGCAGGGAGTCATGCTCCAGGTGACCCACCGGATTGCCCGCCTTCCTGGATTCAGCGCACACCTGGCCGGGCCAGAGGAAGATTCTCTTATCGCCCTGCCCCCCGGTGCCGGGGCATTGGGGGCCTTGGCCCTTTGGGAAAATTCTCCACCACCTGGAACTGGCGGGAATATCTCTTTCACCGGAAGTCGGCCCTGGTTATCCAAGCAGGGAACTGCCGGCCGTCATCTCAGGGTGGGGGGGACACCCATGACCGGAAACAGATGTCCCACCCATATCCTTTGTGGTGAAACGGCCTATCCCATTTCAGATGAACCACTTCACCTGCAGACTGAAGACACTGACGAGGGATCTGATGCAAGGATTAACCATGGTCCGGGAGTGGCCGGTCATTGTTCGATTCAGCGTAAAGGGGAAACGGTCATCCTTGAAAATCACAGTCCCCTGGGCACCTATGTGGATAAGGATCTGGTATCAGAGACCGCACTATTGACCGCAGGACAGATACTCCGCCTGGGGGGTTCCCGGGAAGAACTCCGCCTCATCGTCTGCCTGGAAATCCATGAGACGTAGAAAAATCAACGCATTCAGCCTCTCTTTCCTGGACTGCATCTGTTGTGGCCTGGGAGCAGTGATACTTCTTTTTGTCATCGTAAACGCCAAAAGTGCAATCCGCAGGGATACCATCACATCGGATCTTCGAGGGGAGGTGTCCCGATGGGAAAGGCTGGTGCTGGAAGGGAAAAAGGATTTGATAGAGGCCCGGAATACATGGGAGAAAACCGAGGAAAAACTGATCAAGACCCAGGGGCTCTCCAGACAAGTGATTCAAATCATCAAGGAAAAGAAGGACGAACGGGCCTATTTCGATAAAGAGACACTTGCGGACAAGGCGCATCTCAATAAGCTCAAGGCGGATATCAAGTCACTGGAGGAAGATATCAAACGGCTGGAGGCCGGAAGCAAGGCAGATGATGAGTATGGGTCTAAGCTTCGCAAGTTTCCCGGGGTAGGGGACCGCCAGTATCTTACCGATTTGAAGCTCGGGGGAAATCGGATATTCATCCTGGTGGATACTTCTGCGAGCATGCTTGACGATACCGTGCTTGGCATCATTTTGAAACGCAACCTTGCGGATGCCCAAAAGTTAAAATCCGAAAAATGGCAGCAGGCGGTGGCCACCATTGACTGGTTAACGGCAAATCTTCCCGCCTCCAGTAAGTTCCAGATCTATACCTTTAATGAAACCGCAGCTCCGGTCCTGGAGGGTACCGAGAAGACCTGGCTGGATGGGAGGGATGTGGAATCCCTGAACAATGCTGTTTCTCAACTGCGGCGGGTGATCCCCCAAAAAGGAACCAGCCTGTTGAATGCCTTCCAGGCAGCGAGGGAGATGCAACCCCCGCCGGACAACCTTATCCTGCTCACGGACAGCCTTCCCACCATGGGGGCAAGCAAATCCTGGCAGAGCAAGGTCTCGGGAAAAAGGCGTATTGCCCTGTTCAATGACGCCATGCGACGGTTGCCCCCGGGAGTGCCCCTCAATGTCATTCTTTACCCCATGGAAGGGGATCCTCTTGCGGCTGTT
>JAFDIX010000699.1 GCA_019307805.1 Deltaproteobacteria bacterium
CCCAATACCCTGATATCTTCCACCCCAAGGTTCCTGCTGTTGTTCAGCTTTCCATTGAAGTGGCCCAATCGAGAATAGACCTGCTGGGCAGGTACATGCACCTGGGAGATGAAGAAAGAATCCTGGACGTCGGCGCAGGGAATGCCGTGTTTGGCAAGGTTTTGAAGGGGGTGGCCCCGGGTGCGACCTATGATGCTGTTGAACCCGATTCTGGCTCCAGACAGGAATGGGGGCCCTGGGTTTCAAACGCATATGCAGACCTCAATGAAGTGAAACAGGCTGCCTATTCAGGGGTTGTCTTGAATGAAGTGCTGGAGCATGTAAATCAACCCGTGCCCTTTTTGGGAAAGATCCACAGGTGCCTGGAATCCAGGGGTTATCTGTTCATCGATGTGCCCAACAGGGACGATCGCTACAAGCCGACGGTAGAGCCCCACATCCTCTTCTGGGAAAGAAGGAGTTTGGAAAGGGCCATTGGGGATGCTGGTTTCGAAATCTTGTTTTGTGATTCATTCGGTTTGACGCGAGACAAGGCGGAGCTTTTTTTTTGGGGGGCCTCTTTTCTTCAAGGAATGGGGAGCCGCTTATTCTGGCTTACACTCAAAAAAAGAATGTTGAGCCGCTTGTTCTGGATCACACTCAGAACCCACCTAAAGGAAATTGGGAGCCGCTTATTCTGGCTTACACTCAAAAAAAGAATGTTGAGCCGCTTGGTCTGGGTTACATTTGTGAACCGTCTAAGGCGCAAGCTGGGAATCAAAAGGAGGGTTGATTTTACCGAATGGCTGGGACTTGATCGATACGGAGGAGACAGGCAGTGGCTGCGCTGTATCGGCAGAAAGATATGAACATGGGAGTGACCATACAATTTGGAGCAGCGACTTGATTACAGGAATAACATCTGAACTTGGATCCTACCTTGAGGCCATTACAGGGGCCTTACCGGGAGCCCTGGGATATCGCATTCGGAGGGCCCATTATGGCCGAAGACTGGGCCGATTGGGTAGCGGGGCCATCATCGGCCAGCGTGTTTTGACCATCGGCCCGGAGAGCATCTTCATCGGCAATCATTTCAGTTGCTGGAGAAACTGCACGCTTGCCGCCTGCGACGATGGCCTCATCCATATAGGCAACCGTGTCGGGCTCAATGCCAATGTCTACATCAATGCCTGCGGCGGGGGGAAGATGACGCTGGAGGACGATGTGTTGATCGCCCCCAATGTGGTTATGCGGACGAATGAGCATAATACCGGGGCATTGGACAGGCCGATCAATCTCCAGGGGAGCAGCATCGGCGAGATCATCCTGGAGAGGGATGTCTGGATCGCTTCAAATGTCACCATCAGTGGGAACGTACGTATTGGGCGAGGTGCGGTCGTGGCGGCGGGCTCTGTGGTAGTGAGAGATGTGGAGCCTTATACCATGGTCGGCGGAGTGCCTGCGCGTTTTATCAAAAAGCGGGGGGAAAATGACAGGGAGAACTAGCCTATGGCGGATTATCTAACGGACTTATTCGGCCTGCAGGGAAAGGTGGCCGCACTTACCGGCGCAGGAGGGTTTCTTCTCAGCGAAATGTCCCGAGGCTTGTCTAAAGCGGGAGTCAGAGTCGCCCTGCTCGACAAGAACCGGGAAGCAGTGGAAAAAGTGAGACAGGAGATTGAATCGGAAGGCGGCCAGGCCATGGTCTTTGATGTGGATGTGACCCAAAAGGGTGATTTTCAAAAGGCATTGGAGGCTATCCTTGGGGAATTCGGTGCATTGGATTTCGCAGTATTTGGTTCCAATCTCAATGCCTCGACCCCGTTTCTGGATATTCCTTCAGAGGAGTGGGATGCCATATTGGATGTGCAACTGAAGGGGACCATGTTCGGGTTGCAGGTGTTTGGTGGACATATGCTGTCTCAGGGCAAGGGATCCATGGTGACCATATCCTCAGCGTCGGCAGGCCCCCCTCTTTCCAGGGCCTTTACCTATTCGGTAGCCAAGGCGGGGGTGAAGAACCTGACCCATAACGTGGCCCGGGAGTGGGCCACGAAGGGGGTTCGGGTCAATGCCCTTCGGCCGGGATTCTTCCCTACGGAGTGGAGCAAGACCCATTTCATTGACAAGGATCGAGAAAAGGCCATTCTGGGGCATACCGCCATGCACCGATACGGAGAACCCAAAGAGCTCCTGGGAGCGGTTTTATGGCTGTTTTCCGACGCGGCAAGCTTCGTGACCGGTGCCGAGATCGCAGTGGACGGCGGGTTTTCCGCCATGACCATATAGATGGGGAATCCGATCCCGGTTTAAGTGCTTATGGGGGATACGGTATGGGAGACTTCACGCTTAGGTTTTCTGCACGGGTTGGGGTGGTTGGAGTAATGGAGTGTTGGAGTAATGGTTAAGAAACAATCCCAACACTAATCAGGGGGTCGAGTTAAAGGGCGGTGCTGCACTTAAAAAATTTGAACGGAATGGAATGATGGTTTCAAGTCAAATTCAAACAGGGGGCGAAAGGGTGGAAGAGAGAACGGTTGTTATTACCGGTGGGGGGAAGGGCATCGGGGCTGCCATTTCCCGGGCTTTCCACGCCCATGGCTATCATGT
>JAFDIX010000700.1 GCA_019307805.1 Deltaproteobacteria bacterium
CACAAGATTCGAGACACGGTCGAGACGAGGCGGTCCCACACTTCCGGATGGATACACGCGTACAGAAACCTCTTCCGGAATGGAATTGTCCGGCGGATTGGTGACTGACACAGCCCCTTGTTGTGTCACAAAGGTGATATAACTATTTTGGCCGGAGCCTTCCCGATTGACCGTGGCAACGCCATTGGCCAGTTCAATCTCATCTGGAAAGGAGTGATGGACTAACAGGGCCATGCCCACGTCATTTTCATTGACTTGGTGTCGTTGCCGTTCAAGATAGGCGTTGTCATTGTAGAAGCTGGCAAACACGCGGCGGATCGCTCGGAAGATGTCCCGTTCATTCGGTTGATTGGGATCACACCAACAGGGTCCTGTCGAATCCGTGTCGAATGAATCAGCAAGGCAACCACTGTAACTGTCATACAAACCTGCCCCGGTAAAATTGTCGGAGTCTTCCATATTAGTGGAGCTGCGGAATCGGAGCTTGTGGTATGGATCAAACCCTGTATTTGCATCTGATAAGGCCTGGACAAGCGATATCTCTACCGCTGGGGCAAAGACCGTCATCTGGGGCGTTTCAAAGAGCCTTCGTATCCCAGCCAGAATCCGCGACAAAACGGACATGTTCTGGCCCCTACGATCTGAGACCTCTGCCAATCGCAACGTAATTTCCTGGCGTAGTGTGCTGCCGGATATCGCGGTCGGGATCTGCCACTTGGTTGGATCATTGGGATCATCTGTGAGAAAGAGGCCATTGAGTACAATGGTGTCATCAGAACCATTGTAGAGTTCGATCCAGTCGGGATAGGTTCCAGGTTCATTCGTCTCTTCGATGGTGGTCTCATTGTCTGCCATTAGTTCATTAATAACGAGTCCACTTGAGACAGGCGATTGACCTGGTGAATTACTCGCACCTGGAGAGGGACCTGACAACAACTGCCACACAGCATTGCCATCCGTGAGACGTCCATATGAAATATCCTCCGGCTGCACACTAAACTTAACCGTATCCAGGGTGATGCCGTCAGCGTCATACAGACCGACAAATTCGCCGCTTCGGCTCAGGCGAAAATCGAGATGTGTCAGCCCTTTCTCTGGCTGGCCATCTGCCCAAAGCACGATGTGGTGGCCGGGGGCAAGTTCAAGTCGAGGTGTGGACGTGAGTGCCTGATCCAAAAAGGCGGTCCACAGATCGAATGTCAGGGCAATGGCCTTAGGACTATGATCCGGTAAAACCTCACGCAGCATGCCAAAGTTTGCAGCCTTGCCGCCTACATAACGAATGTGATCGGGTGTTAATCCTTCGGTTGAGAGGGCATATGCACCATACGGCATGATGGCGTCAATGGCCAGGGGCTCGGGCTGTTTGAGTATTTCAAGATACTCCTCCACGTTGGGGTCCAAGGCATCGCCTGCATCAATCATCTGTATTTGGCAGGCACCGTACACATCAAGGGTAGCACTCAAAGCAATCTGGTGATCGACCAGGCTTTCAGCCCGGTTGGCATCATCAGCCAGGGCCAGGTGGACAAACGGGATGTTCCACGTCTGCGCAAGAATCGCTACATGTGAGTTCGGCGTGGTCGGGGCCAATGACAGGATACCGGCAACCTGTGGGATCTCCGCAGGGACGGCATTGGTCAGCAGGATATCATTGGGCTCCAAGAGTCCTTGCTCATAAGCTGTATCAATAGACCCTGCATCAACATAGTTGAGTCGGCCGTAGGCCCACCCTTGGGAATAGCAGGTATTGCCCTGGGCCCAACGCGATACTGAACCGATCGGAATCCCCTGTGATGCCAACCACCCTTGGTCTGCTTCAGCCTGGTCCTGCTGTTCATACGTAGGAAGGTAGAATGCCGTGACATCAGGGGACGCCTGGATGGCGGCTTTGACATGATTGAACAGATCACGCATCATTTCCCTGGCATAGGGTTCCTGTCGAACAAATTGAATCCCATATTCCAGGAACACCGGTTCCGGGGGATAACCGGTTAAAGGAGGCCATATCACGGATCCCAGCACGGCCTGCTGATTGGCTTGTGAGAGAGTCACTGCATTGAACTGTTGCAGGTTCATACCAAAGAAGGGTTCCAAATGTGTCACTGCAAAGTCATAGTGAAACAAATAGGTTTGACTGTCCTGAAAGTAAATAGAGCCAAGGTTATCAGGGCTACAGGGATCAAGCAAGACTGTGAATTTAATCCATTCAAGCCCCTCACCGGACAGACTATTCGAGGTTAACGAATCGTCGGGGAACACAATGGTGTCGCGCCATGACAATGAATCATTCTGCCCATTGGCAGGACAACTGAAAATGACAATCGCCATACACATCCATAAAACTGATTTTACACGATCAATAATCAACATCATGACACTCAAGCCAATGTCGGCCCATAATGGCGAAATCAACATAATCTACCTGGCAATCACCATTAAGGTCACCAGCCACAATGGTTTCACAAACAGGTTTTCCAAAATAAGACTTACTCGCTTCGATTGTCCCACCATAGGCCCCCATGTTAACACGCCCGCCATTGGGGAAGGGCTCAAGACCTATGGGGCTCATGGGATCACCCGT
>JAFDIX010000701.1 GCA_019307805.1 Deltaproteobacteria bacterium
TTTCAAGAGGACTGGAATGGGCCTCGCACATCCCAAACCGGAAAGGAACCAGGATGACAGAGACAATGAAGCCTCGAATCAGAAAGCTCGCGGGACTCAAGGAAGAGCATTTTGGGGAAATATTCAGGCAGGTCTTTTTTTCCCCCGAGACCACCGGGAACCGCTACCTCAAGATGGCGTATATCGACGTGCCGCCCGGTGCCACGGGAACACCCCACGTTCATCTGGGAGAGGAACTGGTCTATACCATCAAGGGAAAGGCCGCCCTCACCATTGACGGAAAGGATCATTTGCTCGAGGAAGGCACCTGCTTTTTGATCCCCCCGGACGTGGAGCACCGGCCCGGGTGGTGGGGCATGAGAACTGGGTGGCGGTGGCCGCCTACTGCGATGAATGTCCGGTGTTGAAAAAGACCTTGAACAAGGAACATGTTCATTACCCTCTGGCCACCGGAAGGGAATGACAGGGCAGGTTTAAGAAAGGAGAAAGCGCCATGAACATACTCAACCTCTATTTTTCATCCACCGGAAACACGGAAAAGGTGGCATTGAGGATCGAAAAAACCATTCGGGACCTGGGCGAGCGGGTGGATACCTTGAAAATGACCCAGAAAGATATGGATGTGGATATCCTGAATTATGACTTCGTATTCGCCGGCTCGGGTGTGTATGGTCAGTTGCCCGGTAAACCGGTGATGGGCCTTTTCAGAAGCCTTATTCAGAAATATGCCCTGAAGGGCGAAGTCATCCCGGGCTCCCCGCGACGACCCGCCGCCAACGCGGTGATCTACTGCACCTACGGGGGGACGCACACCGGCATCAACGAGGCCATTCCGGCGGTCAAATACATGGGGCAACTCTTTGACCATCTGGGTTACGCCATCGTCGGGGAATGGTATGTCATCGGGGAATACCACCCGGAAAAAATGAGCCATTACTCTGTTTCCGGAAGATTGGGCGACATTCGGGGAAGGCCTGGCGAACAGGACCTGCAGGACATCGAGGAGAGGGTGAAAGGGGTGCTGAAAATTTGACGAGGATTGGCGTCACATCTTGATTAGGGCATTAATCTAAGGGGCTGGGGGATGCTTTGCACGCCAGTTCAGGATGCTTTTCTTCAAGGTACGTTTCTACTTCGTCTTTCAACTCCTTTACAAACTCAATGAGCTCATCCGCATCATTTTCTGTAACACCCCCGACATAATCATATTCTACGACGTTCCTTTTGGCTCGGCAGGCATCCAGATAATTCGAATCTTTTTTTCTTTCTGAGCCAAGGATGAATGGCAATGCTTGAATGGTCCGGTAATGCTGTAAAGTTCTTTCGGCCTTATAGCCTTCAGCGTGAAGAAGAATGGTACAGAGCTTGAGAGCGGCATTGTAAGCAATCCCAAAGCGCCAGTCAGCAGATATGATGCCTTCGGCGGCATCCTTCAAATCACGTTCGACGATAGCAAGAAGATTTCCAATTTCCTCAGCACTGGATCGGTGGTCTTTCAGCCAGCCGTTAGCAGCCCATTGCTTCAAGGTCATGATCAGCCCCAACAATAAATATCTTCGGTGATTTTAATATATGTGAGATGAAATGTTCGCCTGACTTGACCCGTTTCCGATATTCATCTTTGTTCATCACGTAAGGGTTGATCTCTCTCCCTATTTCCTCCGAAACACCTGACAGCAGTTCTGAAAGACCTCGGAACCCTATTTCTCCAATGACAAAAAGATCCACATCACTACCAGCACTTACCTCACCTCCAGCAATTGATCCAAACACAAATGCAACGTGGATTCGCCCATCTCGGAGCGCCCCCCGCAGAACATCGGCAACCCCGGTTGTCTTGATTACAAGATTTCGAAGCTCCCGATAAAGAGGGTTTTTCTTGTTGGCCCTGTAATAGATCCGATTACTGTCTTTCCTCCCCTTTACCAGATCTAACCTGAGCAGTTTCTTCAACTCCTGTCGTATGGTACTGTCGTTTAGTGTAGAGCGGCGTTGAATCTCGCGAACATGAAGCTCTTTTTCGATACCGCTGAAGAGAAGCCTGAAGACCGCAGCCCGTGAACGAGAGGACAATATTTCACTTAATGCATCCATTTCGCGTGATTATACCATGCAATTGAGTGGCTTTTCCACTCATTTATTTATAGCGGCACGTTCTGCACACCCACAAAATTATAAGAACTATTCATCCAGAAGCCACAAGAACCATTTTCAGTGCGGGACTTGGCATCTGCTCTTGACACAGGGCATTTTGTCCTGAATCGCTCTGTCGCCTTAATATTATGCATCCTATCATATTCATTTTTGTGTTGCAACTGACTGATATGACTAAGGGTGACTCAAATCAGATGATAAAGAGAGACAAATCAACAAGAGACAATCAAAACACCTTTTATCTTCATCCCGATCTGTTTCAGGCCTTCAGTATAGATCCCCATCTGTCGAGTGGAGGGACGGCTGAATATGAAGGCTGGACTTATCAGCCAGAAAAATACATTTATGTATTATTAATCCCATGCAACGCACATAAATGTATATCTTTCTCTTGGATCGCCTCTTGATTATATGAGATAACAGATTGAAA
>JAFDIX010000702.1 GCA_019307805.1 Deltaproteobacteria bacterium
CAGTGTTCACGATAGAAAAGGAAGTGGTCTTGAGGTTTAGGCCTTCTGCAATGGCCGTTGCGTCTACCCGAAACATTTTTCCAAATCGAGATGCCTCATGAAATGGTGAACGTCTGGAACTATTCAGCAGGATAGAAGTTTTTTCAGTCGCTCCGCCCATAATCAATGGATTTTCCAAAAGCTGGGGATCAAAGAGAACAATCCAGTCCGGATGTTGAATGCCACAGCGAAGGGTTATCTCATCGGAATCAGCCCTTATGAAAGCCGACACAGGTGCCCCCCTTCGCTCTGCTCCAAAGGATGGAAAGGCCTGAACCCACATTCCCTTTCCAAATAGAGCATTTGCCAATATCTGGGAGGCCAAAACCGCTCCTTGTCCGCCCCGCCCCGATATCTTAACTTTAATCATGATCCTGATTCCTCCCCGCCATAAGCCAGGGTCATTATTTCAGACCAGCGTTTGTCAATGTCATCCTGAATCAAATGATGGTCATCAACCTGCAGGCTTCTAAAACGGCCCTGTCCAACGAGATATTCATCTACGGGTATCTTTTCGCTCATAGGGTTTAACCGATATTCATTTCCGTTGATGACTTCAAGGAGGGGAAATACCCTTGAAAGCACGGCCAGGCGACCCATTCGGATGGTATCCTTTGCTGCATATAGCCACCCCGTGGGACAGGGCACTAGCACATGAATAAACCGAAAACCCTTAATCTTCTTGGCCTTTCGTACTTTCTTTTCTAAGTCCCTGGGGTAGGACACACAGGCCGTTGCGATGTATGGGATCCTATGAGCAGCCATGATAGCGACGATATCTTTTTTAGCACGGTCCTCCGGTGCATCGTGAGGTGTGGTCGTGGTCCATGTTCCAAATGGCGTGCTTGAACTCCTCTGAACACCGGTATTCATATATGCCTCATTGTCGTAGCAAACGTAGATAATATCATCGTTTCGTTCAGCCGCCCCGGACAAGGATTGCATCCCAATATCAAATGTCCCGCCATCCCCTGCCCAGGCCAGGACATGGGTTTTGGTCTTGCCCATCATATCCAGACCAGCTTTCAGTCCAGCAGCCGTGGCGGCTGCAGTCCCGAATGAGCAATGAAAAAACGGTAATTTAGATGTAGTCGTGGGATAATACCCGGCCACCACAGACCCGCATCCTGCGGTTGTAACCACGACGGTGTTTTTACCTAGGACTTTTGTCACATGACGAAATGCCATGGTCAACCCACAGCCGGGACAGGAAAAACTCCCGGAATAAACCAGTTCGTTTTCCATTAGCGCTCTTTCCATTTCTATGCCTCCATCCAGATAGTCTCAGGTGGGACTTTCTTTTGTTCTAGAACCTCACCAACCAGACGATCCAAATGATCCGGCGTCACATCTACACCGCCCAAACCACCTATTACGCTAACCAGCGGAATCTGATCCTTAGTGCCGTAAAGGGAGGCCTTGATTTCCTGTGAAAAAATCCCGCCTCCTCCGGGCGAGAGGTTTCGATCTATGACAACGGCCTTTTTAAAGCCCTTAAGGGCCTCTTTCAAGGCCGTCTTTGGGAAGGGGCGAAAAAGTCTTACCTTGATGAGGCCGACCCCATTCTCATGTCCTTTCTCTTTGATGTAGGCTTTGACCGTGCCCGCCATGGTGCCATTGGTGATAAGCGCGAGATTGCTCTCTTTTGTTTTGATGGTTTCCACAGCCAGGTATCGTCGGCCGAACCGCCGGTAGAACTGACGACAGGTTCGATCATGCTCGAGTAGGGCACCGTCCATATCCTCCTGCATGCGTTGCCTGAGTTGGTACAGCACTTCCGAACTCACTCCCCCTCCAAAGGTGCAGGGGGCTTTGGGGTCCATACGGTACTTGGCCCGCCGGCGTGGCAGGAACCGATCCACCTCTTCCTGATCGGGGATCTGAACCGGCTCTGAATAATGCGACAGAAGGAACCCATCCATACAGATCAATATAGGCAGAATGACAGCTTCTGCGAGTTTGTATGCCATGAGAATGGTGTCCATAACCTCCTGGGCCGTTTCACAGTAGATCTGAAGACAGCCAGTGTCTCGCTGGGATAAGGTATCATTGTGATCGACCCCCAGGGACCAAGGCGCAGCCATGGAACGGTTCACGTTGACTATGACAATGGGCAATCTGGCGCCAGAGGCCCAGTGAAGGAGTTCGTGCATCAATGCCAATCCCTGGGAAGAGGTGGCCGTGAAGACTCTAGCGCCTGACAGAGAGCCGCCTATACATGCGGCCAGCGCGGAAGTCTCTGATTCTACCTTAATGTAGCGGGCCTTCAGTCTCCCGCCGGCGGTGTACTCTGCCAGTTTTTCTGCAATGCTGGTCTGAGGCGTGATGGGGTAAGCGGCTATCAACTGCGGTCTCGCAAGTTTGGCTGCAAGTGCCGCTGCTTCGTTTCCGGTTATCAGTTTTTTCATGATCAAACCTCGAAAGATATGAACTTTAAAGAATCGCCTATGGCAAGACCTTTCCCGGATTCAAAATGCCATTGGGATCCAAAAACTGTTTGATTCCTCGCATCACTTCCACACCCTGACCATGTTCCTGGATCAT
>JAFDIX010000703.1 GCA_019307805.1 Deltaproteobacteria bacterium
CTATCATCCGGCGCAGTTTCTTTTCCTCTTCCGGCTCGAGGCCTTCATCGCCGACAGGGTTCACGATTTTTGTAGCCTGTACGATCCGGTTTGAGCCCACCATTTCAGCAACAGGGATGATGGCGCAGACATGGGCCGTGGGAATGCCGGCCCGTTCTATTTCCTTGGTGTGCGTTGCACCGCAGCGCGTGCTGGTTCCTCAGGTAGAGGTCAGGATAACGCCTGACACCCCCCCCGCCTTGAGTTCTGCAGCGATTGCCTTCCCCAGACTTCTCATGGTATCCACGATGTTTGCTACACCGGTGGTGCTGTAAAAACTCTCATGGAGCTTGCCTATTTTCCCCTCTTTCTCCAGGTCCCGCAGAACGTCTACAGGCACAAGGCGATTTGGATCTTCTCTGACGAATACCGAGTCATACCCCTCATGGCTGACTTCGAAATCGTCCGGATTCAGCGAGTCGACTTCTTTGATATCATAAGTGCCGAAGCGTGTTGCAGTCCTGATCTCAATCCTGTCCGGATTACCCTTAGGCACCAGTCCTCCATCCGTCACAAGGGCTATACGGGCCTGTTGAATATCCTGTATCATGGGTGCCGGGTTCACACGATCGTATTGAGGGCAGGTCACTTCCGAATCAAAGGGTTCCCCCCGGAGTTTTTTCATGAGCAAAGCAACGACCCTCGCCGCTCCTGTTTCATCTGCCGTCTCGTTAAGGAGCAAACCACAGGGGAAATATCCTTCTTCTGATGGCCTGCCGACGTCCTTGTGTGCGGCCAGTTTGATCGCAAAGGGGACCATCCTGGAGAGGGCATCCGCCATACCCATGACAGACTCTGCGGTCTCGATAATGTAGACATCCCTTCTGTAGAGATCCAGGCCGGGATTCTCTCCATGCATGCCGGTAACTGCCGGGATTCCGAGTTGCTTTATCACGGCCCGGCACACGGCCCCGCAGGCGATCCCGTACCGGCCCGAATTGAAGGCAGGCCCGGCCATTACAACATCCGGTTGAAGGGGGCTGATCAGCCCCAGCACCTCCCCGGATGCCTTTTCGATATTCTCGGCAAAATAATTGTCTCCGCAGACAACCGTTGCCACAATTTCTCCCAGGTCTCCCAAAGCATTGGCAATCCCCTGTCCCGGGCCCACAGGGCCTTCCTTGACCATGGGGCCCACATGGGCCATGTCTTCCCCGCCGATGCCTCCAAAAAACTGATTGATATAATGGACTACTTTCAGGTTGTTGGGTTTCATCTCTACACCTCACCATAAAGCAACGGGATTAGTACCGAACCGCTTTCAGCCTTGAGCTTCCCAATTGACATTGCGATCCCTTTATCCAGCGTATGGCTCTCACCATTTCGCTATTCACAGGGGGGCCTTCAGGCGAAAAACCAGGGCGTCCAATAATGCTCTCCACCGGGGGCAGGGTGACCTCCATGAACGGCATACCCATGCTGACAATGGCATCCACCTCCGGCATGCTGAATATGGTAGAAGCGCCGAATCTGGCATCACTGATATCAGCCCCCATATGCAACATTGCAATGGCCGTTTTTATGCCCAGTTGCTCGCACCTCTGGGCGGTGCGGGCCACGACCAGCTCCGGCGCACCTCCTCCGGTCTTGGTCAGGATAGCGCCGTCCGCCCCGATAACCCACCTGGCCAGGTTTGCGGCCATATTTGCCGCCCTCTCGTAGTCGGCAACATTGTTGGGGGCGGTCATGACAATAACGCCTGAGAAACAGAGGTCTTTTCCATGGCGCTTGTACAGTTCTTTGATAATGGCATGATTTTGAATGTGATAGGTCTGTACATTGAGTGCGGGAAATGGAGACGTGATGGCACCGTCCAGAATTTCATTGGGGTGCAGGATCGTTGGGACGAGGTCTTCCGCCTGCCTCCCGTAAAAGGTGGGCTCCCCGGGTACGGGTTCAAACTGGAGTGAGAGGATCTGAAAGATGTAGGTCACCTTGGGCAATCCTTCACACCCCTGGGAAAGCTCAGTCAAGGAAGGCAGTTCATATACCTCCGTCTCATCCGGTTCCACACCATTGCCTGCCCGGGCCAGATAATTTGCAGCTTTTATCCCGGCAATTTTGAGGGCGGCCAGATACTCCGGGTTGCTCACGCCTTTTCCGGAAGAGGGGAGCAAAACCACATTGTGTGTCTTGCCGTAGGGACTGATCTCACTCCCCGGCCCTGACATATCAATGATCTCACCATTTGGATCCTTGCTGGTGGTTACCTCCCCCTTCTCCCGGTAATCGCTCAGGACCAGAGCAGCGCCTCGAAGAACGCAGGTTGTTCCCGTGCCAACAGGGAATGGCTCATCACCCCCATTCACCTGATCATCACCGTTGGACTTGGCCCGGGGTTCCATCACGTCAGTCACCTGAAGAATGCGGCATTTCTCACCTGGATGGGCCAGGGCGATGTCCACCTCACCGAGTCTTTTATCTTTCTCCAGTAAAGCCTTGAGTTCGTCCCGATTGATGTGCAGGGTGCCCTTGTCAATGGAGGTCCTACCTGCGAACCTGGTGTCCTTGATATCAATGATGTTATGAACAAGTCTCACGGCTCCTTTTTCGAATCAGTGGTTACTTCATTGTACAAGGTATGCCACAGGCGGGCAAGGGCGCGATCAATGCTCCATTAACCGGCGCACATAGTCGGCAATGGCCAGGCAGGCGGTCAATGCGGGGCTGTCTATCCCCAGGAGATTGAAAAATTCCGGATGTTTCCTGTGCCTGCTGATAAACCAGTCCTGGTGGCCTGAAAGGATCGCCAGAACCCCGGCATGTTGGGGCTCCAGATCACTTTCCTCAATTCCGGGGAAATAGTCTGAGATCTCCCTGTAGTAATCGGCCATGGGGCTGAAATCACAA
>JAFDIX010000704.1 GCA_019307805.1 Deltaproteobacteria bacterium
TCCTCCATGGTCAGCGTGGGCACGGTGCGATCCACTGGCGGTGACATCTCGAACATCGGGACCACATCATCGTAATTCTTTTGGACCTGGTCCCTGACATCCACGATGAGCTTTCCGAATAATTCAGCCAGTTCCCGTTCCTTCTCATCCCCGGTCAACTCGCCCATGAACTTGTATTCCATCAATCCAACCGTCATGAGGGGAAGCAACCGGTAGACCATGATCCCGGTTGAACTCGGTTGGTTGAAGATCAGGCCTTTCCTGGCAAGACCTGTTGCAAGCCGTTCAATTTTCTCAACCGGGAGCTTACTCGATTCAATCAATTGCTCCTTGGTCTGGGAGGAGTTCTGACGAAATGCGCAGATGAAATCGAGCTCTTCTTCGTCGTCTTCAATGACATTTTTGAGAATCGAAATGGTGGTGTCGTTCACCGGGAAGGGTATCATACCCTGACTGCAGACGACTTGGGCTGCCTGTTCATATTTTTTGTCCAATGGATTTTCAGACATGTCCTTGTTACCTCCCTTTGATAAATCATATATCACCACGGAGGCACAGAGAAATACACTTTTTGCTTTTCGGCGAGAGGCCGAAAAGCAAAATCCATTATCTTCAGCGTACTCCTTGGCGCGCCATAGCCTTTACGGCGACGGCGGGTGTGTCTCAAGTCACGCCGAGGCGTGACGGGTGGTTAAAAATTATTCAATTACTTGGCCGAATACAAAGACCGGATTGTAGCCGACCACTTTTCAGATTTCAATGCATTATTACTATAATGAAAAAGCGGTGGACATTGCGGATGCCATTGGTTTAAATATCTCTTGATGCTGAAAAGCCTCGCACCTGTTCGCATCCATGTTTTACTGGTCAAAGGGGAGGAAAATGAAGGTTGCCAAATGGTATAATAACCAGGATATCCGTATTGAAGAAGTCCCCAAACCAAATCCCGGCCCAAAGGAAATGCTCGTGAAGGTTCTTTCATGCGGGATTTGTGGAAGTGACATTGTTGAGTGGTACCGACTCCCACGGGCACCTCTCATCCCCGGGCATGAGATAGGCGCTGAAGTGGTTGAAACAGGGGGATCCGTATCGGCTTACAAACCTGGCGACAGGGTGTTTATTGCCCCTAAAGTACCCTGTATGACCTGTTATTACTGTGAGAAAGGTCATTACCCCATATGTGCAAACAGCAAGGCCAGATTGCCCGGGGGATTTTCAGAGTATGTCCTGGTACCTGAAGATATCGTGAAAAATGGTACCTATCTGTTGCCGGATAATATTACCTATGACCAGAGCACGTTTATTGAACCACTTGCGTGCGTTATCAGGGCACAGAATCTTGCCGAGGTTCAGGAAGGCCGGACCGTTCTGGTCATTGGCTGCGGAATGTCAGGGCTGCTTCATGTGAAACTGTTAAAGTCCAAGGGATGTAAAGTGATTGCGACCGATATCAATAGAAAAAAGCTCGAATACGCGGACCGATTTGGAGCGGATCTAACCGTTGATGCAAAAGAGGATGTGGCCGAAGTTCTTATTTCTCAAAACCGCAAAAAGGCGGATACCGTGATATTATGTGCTTCAGCAATGTCTGCAGTTGAGCAGGCCTGGAATGGTGTTGATAAAGGAGGAACCGTGGTGTTTTTTGCCGTGCCAGGCCCGGATAAAGAGGTTTCTGTTCCCATCAACGATTTCTGGATGAAAGAAATCAAAATTCTCACGACATACTATTGCAGCCCTTATGATATTGCCGATGCCATCAGTCTTCTGGAAAAAGAAGAGATAAAAGTTGATGATATGATCACACACAAAATGCCCTTAGAGGATATCGTCGAGGGCTTTCAACATGTAACCGAGAGTAAGGATTCCATAAAAGTTATTATCAATCCGACCTGAGAAAGGAATTTTTGAGGACACACGCCGGCTGCCTCCCATATGCCTTTGGACGATATGGATTAGGATCAAAACCCGGATTGCCCGGGCAGGGGAAACACCGGCCCGGGCCTGACAATTTCAAACCAAGGAGCAGTTATGCCGGTTTATGAATACGAACACGTCGGGGAGTCCTGCCCCCTGGGAAATGTTTTTGAGGTCATGCAGTCTATCCACGAGGAATCTTTGAACCTTTGCCCCCATTGCGGGGAACCGGTCCGCAAGATCCTTTCCAAAACGAACATCAATACCCCTAAGACCAACAGTGAATTAAAAGACATGGGTTTTTCCAAACTGGTCAGAAGGGATGATGGGGTCTATGAGAACGTTACCGCGCGAGATGGGGAGAGTAAGGTAATGCATCGAGATAGACCCGAAACCTATCCCGATTTCAAAAAAACGATCAAAGAATGAACCACCCCGCCGCCCCGCAAACGGGATCTCCGCTTCGCTACGACAAGCGGCGGGGAATTAAACCTCTATCCGCCCTTCGACCTTGCTCAGGACCTTAAGTTTTTTGACATCACTAAGGATCGTGAGCTTGTCGAACGGCCTGTCGAACGGTTTACCCTGAGCCTGTCGAACGGTTTACCCTGAGCCTGTCGAACGGTTTACCCTGAGCCTGTCGAACGGTTTACCCTGAGCCTGCCG
>JAFDIX010000705.1 GCA_019307805.1 Deltaproteobacteria bacterium
ATCCCTCGTCACTGCGGCGTACTTATATGTACGCCTCATTCCTCGGGATTTCGGATGCCTTGCATATGGAGATTTTCCATCAGCCTCCAATAGAGCTGGTTCTCCGACAGGCTTCTAGGCCTATAGCCCCTTTGGAAACTTGTCGATGACGAACCAAACCTTTAGGGTCACTTTCCAGAGAAGGTTTGGTTCTTTCTTTTAAGGGCTCAGGATAATACAACCCTATCAAACCTCGAAAAAAGGAATAGAACATGAGTGATCAGGAAAAACCCAAATGCCCCCACTGCGATGCAGAGATGAAGCGGTGGAGAACCCCGGAATACTCCACCTGGAACACGGGCTTTCAGTGGGTCTGTTTCAATGATGAGTGCCCCTATTTTGTGCGGGGATGGGACTGGATGATGGAATCCCAGAAGGTGAAGGCATCCTACCGGCACCGTATGGACCCGGGAACTGGAACCTCCGGCCCCCTGCCATGCTGGTCTCACAATGCCCATAAGGATCAGATCATCGACGAATGAAAAAGATCGGAAGAAATGACCCCTGCCCATGCGGCAGTGGAAAAAAGTTCAAGAAATGCCACATGGGCAGAGAGGATGATCTGTCCGTGGAAGGTATTGGCGAAATTTCTCTCGAGGAAATGGCTGCCAGGATCATCTCCCTTCCCCTGGTCCACTACGGACGATCCAGGGAGATCGTGGATGGCCTGGATATCCCCGCCCTTACCGGACAACCCGTCGGCATCAAGTTTGTAGATCTGAAGGACTACAATGATTTGAATATCTTTGGAAGCATCCACCCCAAGGCCTTGAAGGGGCGGAGCGGTGGTGTTTTCATCAATCTCTATAAGACAGCAAAGGCGGATCCCGAACACATCTACCTTGCCATTTCCCGGAATATCGACGAATCCACCCTGGCCCACGAGATTGCCCATGTGCTGGATTATCTTGGGGGCTCCAAACTGGTACCAGGGACTTTGGAGGCCTTGAGCCTGGAACTGGGTGTGCCCGTGGACCATCTTGAACATCCCGATGAATACGGCTACTGGCTGGATTACCTTTCCAGGACATTTGATATTCAGCTGGACGCGGATGACGCTATAATAGCCCATCTCTATGAGAAGGGGCGGCTCATCAAGGGAAAGGAAATTCAGGCCAACAACGGCCTCATCATAAGGTCCAAATCGGATGGCATGCTGAAGTACCTGAGTGCGCACAGTGAAGAGGTCGATGCCCTTATCAGGGACCTTCCGGGCTATATCAGACAGGACCGCAAAAAGGACTGATTCTCCCTCAAGCATCTCCCATATGTGATTCCCAAACTATTTTTTCTTCCAATCATGCGTTCTGCCAATTATAACACAGCCTCTAAGGCCCCAGCTTTTTGATCTGTATGGTCTCTTGTCCGAAGAGGCTGAATTTCAACCATTGAAAGGCAAATTTCATCAATGCCACGTCATCCGCGGCCAGGGCCTCTTTTTGGTCGGCATCCACTTCAAAACGTTCAAAGAATGGGCTTTTAAATAAAAACTCTCTGAACTTATCCAGGTTGTAGGAGGCCATGAAGAACATCTGCAACTTGCGTGAGATCTGTGCTTCGGGACCAAGACTCTTTTTGGAGGTGACGATCTCAAGCCACAGATCGTTCAAGACATTGTATTCCTCCAGGCCCTCGTTTGAGATCCACTCCTGTACAGTCCATTCCCGGTTTTCCTCGAAACCTCGGCAGTGGGTCTCCCGGACCAGGAAGAATTTTTCTTTTGCCCGCACATCGCGGTCCAATTTCATGGCCGCCCTTCCAAGGGGATAAAATCTGCAGGCCCCGGGGCGGTCTTCATAGATGGAACATCCTTCAGGTGTGACAAAGGGGCATGTGCCGTTTTTGTCCCCATTCATCTTGAGAGTGACCCGGGGAAATCTGGAGTTGGAATCAACTTTGGTATCCGTGAATTTTTCCAGAAAATCCTCGGAAGAGACACCCAGTCGCTTTTTTAGACGCAGAATGTCATAGGGCGTCAGGACCAGATTGAGCTTTGCACAGCAATGCGTGAAACACGCAATGCCCTTATGGCATCTGAATTTGAATGTGTCTCCAGTAACCGGGAGAAAGGATGCTTCCTCTGCTTGGACATCCATTTCCGTTTTGCCTCTCTAAGGTAACTACACAGGTTGTTAGGTTCACGGTTCAGCGCCTGCCCTGGCGCGACGGAATGCGAATATGCAACTGCTTTCACCACTTATGATCACGTGGCTTTCCTACACCGCATTTTGCTATGCCAGGTCTGGGCCAGGGGTTCACGGTTGTTCAGATCTTTCGCTCTTCATATCTCTTCAGGTAGTTGATAAAGCCACGGACAGTCCCGCCGCGGCGGGATCCGTCTAGCCTGCTCGTAACCATCTTCGAATTCACTGGGAGCTATGTATTCTTCGTCAGTCGATATACTTTCCGAGTCAATTAACGTGCCAGTCGTTCGACCTTGAGGCCCCTCGGCCATGAGACCTGTCGGCGAGCCTCTCGGCCATGAGCTCGAGGCCGAATGGCTCAGGTCGTGCCGCTCTGGGTCGAATGACTCTCGACAG
>JAFDIX010000128.1 GCA_019307805.1 Deltaproteobacteria bacterium
ACGATATTATAGATCCCCAGGAATCCCACCACCCAGACCACGACCATGCAGAGGACCCAGAGGACGAAACCGTATTTTATAAAGTCCATGGGGTGGAGCATCTTCTCACCCGTGTCCGGGTAGACCCCCAGGCCGTAAACAATAGCGTTATTGGGGGTCCCCACGATCAGGAAATGGGCAAAGGATGTGGCAAAGGCCACGGCCAACCCCACGGCCCAGGGCTCACCGGGAACACCGGTCATGATTCCCATGGGGATCACGATGGGCCCCAGGAGTGCGGTCGTTCCTGCATCTGACATGAAATTGGTCATCAGCCCGGAAAGACTCGATAGCCCGACCCAGAGGCCAAAACCTGAACTCATGCCAACGGAGCTAAGAATCTCCAAAAAGGTCTGGGCCAGCCATAACGCTGCACCGCTTTCCTTGAGAAGCGCCCCCAGGGTCAGCGCGCCACTGTACATGAACCAGGCGTCCCAGGATATGCCTCCAAGGATCTTTTTCCAATCCGTTGTCCGGAAAACAACCGGTATCAAGAGTGCCAGAAGGGAGGGACCGCCCAGTCCCAGCTCCTCCCCGCCGATTACCCAGAGCAGGAGGATCAGAATAAGCATGCCGAATGTGACATACTCCGGGTATGTCATCTTACCCATCTTTCTGGTCTGCTCCTTGATGGCGGCCAGCCCGGGGGTAAGGTCCCTGGTCTTGATCTGTCTCCCGAAGAACACCAGCATGTAAACGGCTACCAGAACTCCCAGTATGGGAACCATTGGGAGTCCGTATTTCATCCATGTAAAAAAATCCATAGAGACATTGTACTCTTCCCAGAATCCCATCATGATGACGTTACGGCCACCTGCGGCGGGTGAGCCCACACCACCTACATTCAAGGCAAAGCAAAGGGTAAACATCAGAAATTTTGCCAGGGCCGGATCGTGCTGCAGTTGTCCCTCTTTGCTGTTTGCAGCTACCGCCCCGAAATAAACGGCCGCCATGACGGGTGTCATGAAGGCGCACATGGCATGGGCCGAAATAAAGGAGCTGACGATCGACATGCTGATGCATAATACAAAAATTGGTACCAGAAACCCTTTTGTCCAACCGAGCAGCCAGCTTGCAAGACGTTTGTGCAGCCCCACATCCACCACCGCCACGCCCATGGCCAGGACACCCAGGAGAAACATGGGCGCATCCCCGGCAAATGTCTTGCCGATCATGTTTCGTGGAAGGAGTTGGAGGAAGTAGGCCAGTATGGGCATGAGAATGCCGGTCAAGCCGATAGGAAGCGCTTCCGTGGCGAAAAAAATGACCGCCATGGGGATAATCCCGAGAATGATCTTGGTTTTTTGAGCTGCCTCGTTTACGTCGTGGGCCACCCCCCACTCTATGAGTCTATCGGCAAAGCCGTAATTTTCAACGACATCTACCATTGACTGTGGCGTGGGCAGGATAAATCCCACCAGAAGAAAAGCAGCCACCCCGATACAAATCCAGAGCACCTTGTTGGCCAGTATACCCCCACCTCCACCATCGTGGTCCATGTCATGACTCATGGTTCAAATTCCTCCTTTCACCGTCACCGTGAGCGCATAGCGCCTCAAAAGGCTCTAGAGTTATAGCTCGCAACTTCTTATTCGCTCACATACCTCAGTAAAAAGATCTGTCAGTCGGAGAACACCTGCAATCTCATCGCCCCTTGTCACCAGCAGGGATTGATGATGACCCATGACCATTTGGTGTATCGCCTCATTCAGTGTGGCATTTTCATCGACGTATTCCCCTCCGGATGGCGTATACATGATTTTCTTTACGCCTATCTTTGCCGCCTTCCGGCAGATATCGGTCAGGGGTTCTTGCCAGAGGTTGAACTTGTCGAGCATATTTTTCAGGAACTCCTGACTGAAACCGGCCCGGGACAAATGGTCCGGATCCCCCATATTTTCATACCTGGGTTCCAGCGCCCGTAAAACATCCAACTGACCTATTTTCCCGACGACATTGTTATCCTTTCCAAGAACCACAATGGCCCTGTGTTTGTGCCGTGTGGGATCAAAGGCCCCCTGTGCCCTTTCCAATGCCTCCACCGCCTCCTGCATGGTGGCCTCTTCGGAAACGGTGGCATATTCCGAAAGCGGAACCATCAGATCTTTTACGGTTGCCGTATCCACTATCCACCTCCTATGAACTTCCCTCGCCGTGGAGAGGGGATGTGAGGAAATCTCGTGTAAATATTCACAAAGTTTTTACACAATCGCTCCCGTGATGTCAATTGCAAGCACACAGGAAAACCGGTCTGGGGACAGGAAAAATTTTCTTGACAGCAGGCAAAAAGAAAAATAGGGTAATTTACTGACTGAGTGCTCAGTCAGTAAATTACCCTTGAGGACGGCACATTAATGTCACGAAAAGAGGCCATTCTACAGGCGGCAACCCATCTGTTCTCTCAAAAGGGGTTTAGAAACACCTCTATGGGGGAACTGTCCAGGCTGACCGGTGTTGCCCAGGGAACGATCTTTTATCATTTCAAAAACAAAAAAGGCCTCTTTCTGGCCATCCTGGAAGCCATCAAAACAGATATATTAGAGCAATTTGACAGGTATACCACGGAGATGAGATTCGAAAACGGTATGGAGATGATCGAGGGCATCGTCACTTTTTATCTCCATATGGCTGGATCCATGGAGGATCGCTTCCTTCTTCTCCACAGACACGACGCCTATGAAATGGCCATGGAGAACGCCGTGTTTCGGGGACATCTGGAGGCCATATTCACATCTGTTGTGGATGTTTTCGAGCGGGCCCTCCTCCTTGGTCAGAAAGACGGATCCATTGAGAAGACCCAGGGCAAAAAAACCGCGTTTATCCTTTTTTCCATGGTAGACGGTCTCGTGCGTTTGGATACCTTTAAGCTCTACCATGGGGGGTCTCTCTATGATGAGCTTATCACCTCCTGCCGCAGAATGCTGCAGAGACAGGACACGAAGGGATGCAGCAGCTGATGATGATCCGTCTTTTTCCATTTTTGGGCTGGTTCAGGAACTATGGTCCTAAGACCTTGAAGGTGGATGCCCTGGCTGGAGTGACGGTTGCCCTTGTCCTCATTCCCCAGTCCATGGCCTACGCGCAACTGGCAGGACTGCCTTCATACTACGGCCTGTACGCCTCTTTTCTTCCCCCCATGATTGCCGCACTCTTTGGTTCGAGCAGGCAATTGGCTACCGGGCCTGTCGCAGTGGTATCCTTGATGACAGCGGCATCCCTGGAACCGATTGCGACCCAGGGAAGCGGGGGCTACATCTCCTATGCGATTCTTCTGGCCCTGATGGTTGGGGGGTTTCAATTCCTTTTGGGCCTTCTCAGGCTCGGTGTGGTGGTCAACTTCCTCTCCCATCCCGTCGTGAACGGGTTTACGAACGCAGCCGCCCTGATTATCGCCACTTCACAGTTGCCCAAATTATTCGGGATCAGTGTGGATACGGGCAAACATCATTATGAGACTATTATCAGCCTCTTTCATAACATCACGGCTTTTATTCACTGGCCGACCTTTTTCATCGGAACCCTGGCCTTTGCTATCATGTTTGGATTGAAACGGATCAATGGTAGAATACCTTACGTGCTGGTGGCAGTGGTTGTCACTACGCTGATATCATGGGCATGGGGATTTGAAGAAAATTACGAGGCATCAATTTCGTCCATCCAGTCGCCTGACACCAGAAACCTCATTCAAGATCACAACATGACCGTAAGGGAGATCGAAAGCCTTACCGCCCAATACGGCCGGCTTTCTCTGAAAATCATCGAAGAAAAGCGGCGGCAAAAATCCATCACCAGTGGGATCATTAATCTGGAGCATGAACTGGCCCTCACGGAGCTGCAAAGGGAGAAGCTCAAGAAAGAATCCCGTCTCATCAGGAAACGGCTGCGGGCACTGAAGTATCGGGTGGCAGAAGACAGCATTGGGGATCGCCGCCTTTACCTCGAGGGCGAGGTTCCTGCAGGCCTGAAAGATGATGGTCGCGAATGGCGGCTGCAGGTGGAAGTGAAACCTTTAAAAGAAGACCGCTTGCTTTTTAAGGGCGGGGTAGAGGTCGTGGGCAACATCCCAAGGGGCCTTCCCCGGTTTTCAATGCCTGCGCTGGATAGCGCGACCATGCTGAGATTGCTGCCCTACGCCGTGATCATAGCCCTTCTGGGGTTTATGGAGTCCATTTCCGTGGCCAAGGGGCTGGCCAATATGATTGGATCCCTGGGAGGCAGTTATCCTGTTTCAGGCTCCTTTTCCCGATCTGCTGTCAATCTTCAGGCCGGGGCGGTTTCGGGGATTTCCAATGTGGTCACAAGCCTGACCGTCCTTGTGGGGCTCTTCTTCTTTACCCCCCTGCTCTATCATCTTCCCCAGGCGGTACTTGCGGCCGTTATCATGATAGCCGTGCTGGGATTGATAAACGTCTCCGGATTTATTCATGCATGGAAAGCCCATTGGTATGATGGGGCCCTGTCCATCGTTACCTTTTTTTTCACCCTTCTCTTTGCCCCCCACCTGGACAGGGGCATTCTATTGGGGGTCGGACTCTCACTCCTGGTTTTCCTGTATAAGAGCATGTGGCCCAGGGTGGCTATTTTATCCAGACACAGGGATGGTTCATATCATGATGCATCGGCCTTCTACCTTCAGCGGTGTGATCATATTGCAATGGTGCGTTTTGACGGACCCCTCTTCTTTGCCAATGCCACCTATCTTGAGGATCAAATATCGAAAATCAGGCTATCCATACCCGAACTGAAACACATACACATCGTTGCCAATGGGATAGACGATATGGATGCTACCGGAGAAGAGGTCCTCTCCCTCATCGTGGACAGGGTCAGAAGTGCCGGCTATGAAATTTCATTCAGCGGCATGAAAAAGAATGTGCTGGATGTAATGAAAAGGACGTATCTTTATGAAAAGATTGGAAAGGAGTACTTCTACCCCAGTGAAGCAGTGGCCGTAGAATCCATATATAAGATGACACACCGGCACACGGAAGAAAAAGAGTGTCCTCTCATTACTTGTTGTCCGACGCAACCTTAGTAATCCATAAAAACCCCGCCAGGCGTCCCGGCCGGGCGGGGGGGTGAATGGTGCGAAGTTTTTGCGGGGGAGCAGGGGGCTTGCCTCCGCGGTTTTTAAACGGAGATCCCGTTTCAGCGAGGTAACGGGGAGATTCACGCCGACAGGGAGAATTGAAATGGCTGTTATCACCATATTTAGTGGGGCCTTTTGCAGAGGAGATCAAGTGGCCGAACTTTTGTCACAGTCCCATGGACTGGAGCTTGTGCCGGATGAGGCCGTGACCTTGGAAGCGAGCAAACGCTTTCAAATATCCCAGGATAAATTTCACTGCGCCCTTTCAGGTGAAACCTCGGTGTTTAACCGTTTTACCCATGAGAAGGAGCGTTGCCTTGCACATGTTAAAGGGGTTCTTTCCGGTATGCTGGGAAGCGAAGGTCTCCTTTTCTCAGGATTTGCCGGCCACCTGATCCCCAGGGAGATTACCCATGTGCTTCGGGTCGGACTCATTGCAGAAAATAAATTCAGGGTTCAAAGGGCCATGGAAGAGAAAGGCCTGAAGGAGCAAGATGCTGAACGGGCCATACAGAGTGAGGACAAAAAGGCCGGGGCATGGATTGAATCCCTGTTTCAGACAGATCCATGGAATCCAGAACTCTATGATATTATTCTCCCTATGGACAATAAAACCGTTGAAGAGACGGCCCTCTTCATCTGGGAAAATGCACAGAGAGATATTCTCAAATCCACACCGGAATCCAAAAGGGCTGTAAAAGATTTCGAACTGGCCGCAAAGGTTGAAACCGCACTGGGCAGGGAAGGCCACAATGTGGAGGTATCTACCAGAGAGGGTCTGGTCACCCTGACGATCAACAAGCATGTCCTGCTGCTCTCCCGTTTAGAAGAAGAACTGGTTAAGATTGCCATGGATGTTCCCGCAGTAAAAGAGGTGGCGACCCAGGTTGGGCCGGGATATTACAAAAGCAATATTTACCGAAAGATGGATTTCAACCAACCATCCAAGGTGGTTCTGGTGGATGACGAAAAGGAATTTGTCGAGACCTTGTCGGAAAGACTACTGATGAGGGATATGGGGGCTGCTGTTGTCTATAACGGTGAACAGGCCCTCTCCCTCATGGAAAAGGAAGAACCGGAGGTCATGGTTCTGGACTTGAAGATGCCCGGAATTAACGGTATTGCGCTTTTGCATCGGGTCAAGGAGGAGCACCCGGATGTGGAGGTAATCGTTTTGACCGGACAGGGCTCGGAAGAGGATGAGAAGGCCTGCCTGGACATGGGGGCCTTTGCCTATCTGGAGAAGCCGGTGGACGTGGATGTCCTGGCCAAGACCATGCGTGAGGCCTACCGCAAAGTGAGAGAAAGAGGGTCCAATGTCTCTGATAGATAAGATTAAACCGGATTTCTGGGATGAGTCCTTTCCCACGGAAGATTCCGATGTGAGGCTTTTCGACTACGCCAGGCTCTGGAAGTATGGGGTTATCGGGGCTTTCAGCATCTCCCTTCTTCCGCTCATCATCATGTTTGTTCTCAATCATTATGAAAACAAGCGGACCCTGGAAGGAAAGATGATGAGGCCCATCTATTGTTATGTGACGGACATCCAACAATCCATATCCTCCTTCATCGCCCATCGAAGAATGGCCCTTGACTATATTGCCGAGGACAATTCCTTTGACGAACTCGCAGACCGGCACCGGCTCGATCAGGTCTTTACCCATCTCAAATCGGCTTTTGGTGAATTTTTGGATCTGGGTGTTTTTGATTCCAAAGGAATAGGTCGGGCCTATGCCGGCCCGGATCATCTTGGGGGCCCCAATACCTCAGACCATAGCTGGTTTCGGGAGACCAATGCGAAAGGTTTTTATGTAAGTGAGATGCAGAAAGGAATCAAGGGAGACCGCTATTTCATAATCTCCATAAAACATGGGCAGGAGGGAAGAAAACCTTTTTTCCTCAAGGCCGCTTTCAATGGAAAAACCCTTGAGAATCTGATTCTTTCAAAAGAGACAATCAATCCATCCTTTGATGCATTTCTTGTGAATAAGAATGAAGTACTGCAGACGGACTCCCGTTTTTACGGCCGTGTTTTCCAAAAAAGCCGGCTCCCGGATCATTCTCAATCGGGCAAGCATTTGTTCCAGGAACTTGTGGACGAGTCCGGGCGCTCCATTTCATTAATTGCCGTGCCGATTGCCGGGACCCCCTTCATATCCATGACTGTCGCCCCGAGGGATGCCCTGAGCAGTGGGCTCTTTTCCCTGTCCGGTTCTTTTATGGGTTTTATCGTCCTGACCATACTTTGCATACTCGTCATCGTCCTGGTTTTGGTAACCTACCTCATTGGCCGAGTGTATAGCGCCGACCGCCGGAGAGTGGCCATATTGCACAATCTTCAATACACGAACAAGATGGCCACCATTGGCCGACTGGCTGCGGGTGTGGCCCATGAGATAAACAACCCCCTGGCTATCATCAGTGAGAAGGCGGGATTACTCAAAGATTTGATCAACTTTAAACAAGAAATCCCTCACGACAGATGTCTGGAGATTGTCGATTCGATCCAGTCTTCGGTCTCACGGTGCGGTGCCATTACCCACAGCCTGCTGGGCTTTGCCAGACATATTGATGTGCGCTTTGAGACCATCCGCCTTGAAGAAGTGATCAAAGGAATTTTGCTGTTTTTCGGCAAGGAATCGGAGTATCGAAGAATATCCGTCAATGTGTCCGTCTCTGAAAATCTTTCTCCCATTGAGAGCGATGTGGGTCAGGTTGAACAGGTCTTCCTGAATGTCATCAATAACGCATTTGCCGCAGTTGAGGATGGGGGCAGAATCGATATTGACCTGTTTCCCCAGGAATCAGATATGGTGGGCGTCAGGATAGAGGATGATGGCTGCGGTATTTCAGAGGAAAACCTCACGCATATCTATGATCCCTTTTTCTCGACAAAGGGAGAAAGGGGCTCCGGGCTGGGGCTTTCCATTACCTACGGCATTGTCAAGAAACTGGGTGGAATGATAGATGTGAAGAGCGAACGCGACAGGGGGAGCGCGTTTACCGTGACCTTACCCATTGAAAGAGAAAATCCAGATTCGATACCAGAGGAGCCGGCCGGTGAAAGTTTTGCTCGTTGACGATGAAGAAGAGATGGTCTCCGCTTTGTCGGAGCGTCTTTCTCTGAGGGGGATAGAAAACGATTGTGTGCTGAGCGGTATGGATGCTGTTAAGAGTGTCCTCCGGGATACCTATGATGTTGTGGTTCTTGATGTAAAGATGCCCGGCATGAACGGCCTTGAGACCCTGGAGAAAATTCAGGAGATACAGCCAAAGGCAAAGATCATCTTTCTCACCGGACACGGGTCCGTGGCGGATTGTGAAGCCGGGAAAAACGCGGGTGCCTGTTACTATTTAATGAAACCGGTCGATATCGATGTCCTCATAGAGAGCATGAAAGAGGCCTTAGAAAAATAGGGAGGTGCCATGGGATACCAATGGGACATCACAGGTGAAGCCGGGCTTGAGTTCTTTGGAAAGATGTCTGCATCGCTTTCCCACGAAATGAAAAATGTGTTGGCCACCATCAATGAAAATGCCGGACTCATTCAAGACTATGCCGGCTTGGCGCAGGACGGGAAACCACTTGATGTTGAACGGGTCAAGACCATTGCGGGAAAAATCAGGGGGCAGGTGCAAAGGGCTGATGATATCGTGAAAAATTTGAACAGGCTTGCACACAGCGTCGACGAATACAGCACCCACACCGACATCGGTGAACTGATGACCTTTTTGGTCAGCCTTTGTGGAAGGATCGCCTCGGTCCGAGGGATAAGCATTGAACTGCAGCCGGCACCGGTTCCGGTAACCATTTCAACCAATCCGTTTTTTTTAAAAAACCTCGTGTGGCTCTGTCTGGACTTTGCCATGAACATGGCCGGCGAGAATAAGAGTATCGGCATTTTTGTCGAGAACAAAGAGAAGGGGGGGCAGATCAGACTGGCAGGGCTTGAAGGCCTTGCTCAAGCCTCGGAGAGCACATTCCCCGGGAAAAAGGAAATGGCTTTGTTGAACGCCCTCGGGGCGGACAGCGAGACTGACCCTGAATCCGGAGAACTCATGATTTCTTTGCTTGAAGGATGAAGGAGGATGGGTGCAGGCCTTCTCTTCAGGCCTGCAAGAGGAAACCGCTTTAAAAGGAAGGATGAAAATGAAAATTCGAGTATTGATTGTAGACGACGAGGAGATGTTTGTAGATTCCCTGGCCGAACGCCTGAAGATTCGGGACCTGGACGTGACCACGTCTTTTAACGGGGAAGATGCCGCGGAAAAGGTGAAGCATTATAACTATGACGTGGTCGTCCTTGACGTGGAAATGCCCGGCATGGGGGGGATCGAGACCCTGAGGGAAATTAAGAGGCAAAAGCCTCTAACCGAGGTCATTATGCTGACCGGAAAGGGGACCGTGGAGACGGCTATCGAAGGGATGAAACTGGGCGCCATGGATTTTCTCATAAAACCCTGCGAAACCGAAATCCTTTTGGCCAAGATCAAGTGGGCCTATGAAAAAAAATCAGAACATGAAGAACGGATTCGTGCGGCAAAGGTAAGCGACATCATATCGTCACCCAGGTCTGTTCTAGACGAATAGGGTCCTGACTGGTCAAAGAAAAACCGTCACCAACGGGTCCATGTTCAAAACGGGAAACTTTCAAAGGAATCACAAAATGTCTGAAAAAGTGTTACTTGTCGATGATGAGCAGGATCTTCTTGATGCCATGGCCGAGCGCATGCGCGTTCGTGGTATGGAGGTTTCAACAACCACTTCTGCCTGGGATGCCCTCCAAAAGACTGAAGAGGGTCTATACGACGCCATTGTCATCGACCTCATGATGCCCGAAATGGACGGACTCGAAGTCCTCAAGGCGATAAAGGAGAAAAAGCCGGATATGCAGGTAATCCTTCTCACAGGTCTGGCAACGGTGGAAAAAAGCCAGGAGGCCATAAAGCTCGGGGCCATGGATCTCATGGAGAAACCTCCGGATCTCATAGCGCTGACAGAAAAAATACGAAAAGCCAAGACCCGGAAAATGTCCAAAAATAAGGGGCCGTGAAACCCGAATGATCTTTCGATGAAAAGATGTGAATATTTTGATAAAGAAAAAATAATCATTCGTTGAGTGAAGCGCCGCCCTGCAATCAAAGACCGCTATTATTAACAAAAAATGCGCCCACAGGGGAAGAATATGGAATCCACCCTACCGGAGAAAGCAAGGCTTCTGGAACGTTTAAGAGAGGGCGGGTTTAATGTGCCCGACTTCATTTACGTTCCTGCCGGCGATTTCAGAAAAGAACGATTTGTGGCATTAAAGATTTTTCTCGACCGTCATAAAGAAAGCTTTAAAGTCATTGCAAGAAGTGCCCATCCCAAGGAGGAATTTCTGAAACCCGGAACCCTTGATTCCCTGGAGACCTATGCCGACCTGGATGGGATAAAGTTTGCAAGAAATCGTATCATCCATCTGGCCCAAACATCAAAAAAACTCTCCATCCTCCGGCAGCAGGCATTTAACGAGGTGCCTGAAATCGATCTGGATGAACTGGGTGTCATTGTGATGCCTTTTATAGACGGCACCAATGTGATGGGCAAGATGATGGGTGACCACTGGGAATTCGGATATTGCCGCGACAGGATACATAAAATCCAGACAGAGCCCTATATCACGACCACCCCTTCCGACAGGGGCCTCCTGCAAATATCCGAACACATCCAGAACCATCTTGGATTCAGATGTGAAATCGAGTTTATTATTTCAGGAGACGGTGAAATCCACGTCGTTCAGGCAAAGGATATCTCTCATATCGAGACGCTTACCGAAAAAGAGAGCGATCGATCCATCACCTTGGATGGGGTGCGAAGGATCAGAAAGCGCAGGAACTACCGCGAACGGATTATCTATGTCATGGATAGCCGGGCATTGTATTTAGGCATTATCAACAAATGCGAAGACCTTGTTCATGGCTGGGGAGAATCCAAGGTACCTTTCGAGGATATCCTCGCGATGATTACCGACCATGAGGCGGATTTTGAAGACTTTGCCCTGAAGCACCAAAGATTCGGTATTCTGGGATTATCCATCAAGGTCCCCGAGGACCTGTACCAGATTGCCAATCACTATCTTGAGGAGATGCCCGATTATCAGAAAGCCCTTTCCAGGGCCCTCCACGATAATTTGTACAAAAGGGACTATTTTCTCTCCGAAACCGACACCATCATTGCCAAGGACAAGATCCGGGTTAATCTGTGCAGTCATGATGCCTATGGTATTGCTTCGGTTCGAAATCCCCTCTGGTCGGTATACTGGAACATCAGCACACACGACCAAGTCGTGAAGGAATTCGTGAGGTTGGGATTTAAGACGGGAGATACTATCAGTATCGATATCGGCCCTGATGAGAAACCAACCCTCTATCGCCTCTAGTGAAA
>JAFDIX010000706.1 GCA_019307805.1 Deltaproteobacteria bacterium
GGGGCGACCTGGTCGAACTGAGTTGAAATGACGGCCTCGACGAGATCCGCCTTGTGGCCCTGCCTCAACATCATATTCCTGAACCGCTCCCTGAAAAAATCTGCAATTTTTCTGAATATGACATCCTCATCAAATGACACGACCTCCTTCAGGAGGCCCAGGGCCTTGGAGATGAGGTCTCCCAGGGATACTTCCCATTCCGTCTTTTCTATGATGCGTATGATGGCCAGGGCGTGTCTTCGAAGGGCATAGGGATCAGCTGCTCCGGTAGGTTCCTGATTGATGGCAAAGCAACCGGCGATGGTATCCATGCGATCTGCAACACTGACAATGGCCCCCACTAAGGAAATGGGCAGTTCCCCGCCTGCACGGGTGGGGAAGTAATGCTCCGCGACGGCCACGCAGACCTCCTCCGGGTGCCCGTCCAGTCTTGCGTATTCCCTTCCCATCACCCCTTGAAGGGAAGGAAACTCCATGACCATCTCCGTCACCAGATCGCATTTGCAAAGCATGGCTGCAAGCTTGATGGCATCCTTCCGGTCAGGTGCTATACGATCCCCCAGAAATTCGCCCAGTGCCGAGAAGCGCTGTACCTTTGCATAGGAGGTTCCCAGTTCCGCCTGATAAATGACCTTCTTGAGATCTTCCAGCCTTTCGGCCAGGGGCCTCTTCCTGTCTTCTTTGAAAAAGAAACCCGCATCAGCCAGCCTGGCCCGGAGGACCCGTTCGTGCCCTTTTTTTACAACTTCTTCATCCCGGGTCACCGTGTTATTCACGGCCACAAAATGGGGCATCAGGCGCCCTTCACCGTCCCGCACCGCGAAGTATTTTTGATGTTTCTTCATGGGTGTTACAAGCACGGGATCCGGGAGATTCAGGAATTCTCTGTCAAAACTGCCACAGACTGCAGAGGGGAATTCTACCAGGTTGGTTACCGTTCCAAGCAGTTCGGGGTCTTGGGCGGGGGTTCCCGAAACACTGTCCGCGGCCTCCTGGACCACCTCCCGGACCTTCTCTCTCCTCGCATCCCGATCTATCAGAATGGAGGCTCCTTCCATTTTTTCCAGGTAATCCTGAATACCCGAGACCTCTATTATCCCCGGGGACATAAATCGGTGGCCCTGTGTCCTGTTTCCGCTCTGTATACCGGCTATCTCAAAGGGAATAATCCGGCCATCCAACAGGGCCACGATCCAGTGGACCGGCCGTACGAAATTGAAACTGCCGCTCCCCCAGCGCATGGACTTGGGCCAGGGGATATCAGTTATCAATCGAGGAAGGATATCACTCAGGACCTCTTTTGCGTCTTTGCCCGGAATCTTGCGGCTCACAAAAAGATACTCCCCTTTGGGAGTCTCGATGATCTCCAGATCTGCTACGGAAACGCCCTGTTTTTTCGCAAAACCCAGGGCCGCCTTGGTCGGGTTCCCATCCTGATCAAAGGCCGCTTTCTTGGGGGGCCCTGTGACTTCCTGCACCCCATCCTCCTGTCTTTCGGCGATCTCCTTTCCTATTAAAACAAGGCGCCTTGGACTCCCCTGTGTCTCGATGGGAACAGAGACATCGATTCTGTTTTCATGGAGGGCGGTTTCCGCCATCTGCTTCAGATCCGCCAGGGCGTTGTCCAGGTAATCCGAGGGGATCTCTTCGGTACCAATCTCCAGTATCAGTTCAGCCACGTCATTTCCTCATAAGCATAAACATTTCAGCAACGGCAAGAGTTATATACTTGCCCCTAGTCTGAAGCCCCTTGATCCTTCAAAAGAGGGTATTCCATCTCTTCCCTCTGGGCGAGGTAATTTTTGCATGTCAAACGGGCAAGGTTTCGAATACGATCAATATATTTGGTTCTTTCGGTCACACTGATGGCTCCCCTTGCCTCAAGCACATTAAAAAGGTGCGAACATTTGAGGCAATAGTCATAGGCCGGCAGCACAAGTCCTTCCTTGCATATTCTTATGGATTCCTTTTCACACATATCAAACATCTTCAGGAGCATGTCCACATCCGCCAGTTCAAAGCAGTACATGGAATTTTCCCACTCCCCCTTTTTATGGACGTCTCCGTAGGTGACATTATCGTTCCACTGAAGGTCATAGACATTTTCCTTTTCCTGGAGATACATGGCTATTCTCTCCAGGCCATAGGTGATCTCCACCGAGATGGGATCCAGCCTGATACTCCCCGCAAGCTGAAAGTATGTGAACTGGGTGATCTCCATACCATCCAGCCAGACTTCCCAACCGAGACCGGAAGCCCCCAGGGTTGGGGATTCCCAGTCGTCCTCGACAAACCGAATATCGTGTTCCAGGGGATCGATTCCCAGCACCTTGAGACTTTCCAGATAGATTTCCTGGACCTCCAATGGGGAGGGTTTGATAATGACCTGATACTGGTAATAGTGCCCCAGGCGGTTGGGATTTTCCCCGTATCGTCCGTCTGTAGGTCGTCTGGAAGGTTCAACGTAGGCGACAGACCAGGGCTCCGGGCCCAGTGCCCTCAAAAGGGTGGCAGGATTGAAGGTTCCGGCGCCCACTTCCAGGTCGTAGGGCTGTTGAATCACGCAGCCCCTTTC
>JAFDIX010000707.1 GCA_019307805.1 Deltaproteobacteria bacterium
GTAGAGAAATGGACCGGTTCGGCTGCCGACGGGGATGCCGAAACTTCGAGTCTCCAGCCCACCCCGCAACACGATACAATCATCCCCGATGAATCGGGACTTCCGATGGATTTTGAGAAGGCATTGAACGAATTTGAAGGAGATGAAGCGCTCCTGATGGAGGTCTTGAAGGGTTTCATGGAAAATGTAAGAGGACAGATCGGGGTCATCCAGCAGGCCCTAATGAGCCAGGATGCTGACCGCGTGAGGAGAGAGGCACATTCCATAAAGGGGGGCTCTGCGAATCTAAGAGCGGACGAGCTTTCCAGAATCGCATTTGAGCTTGAAAATATCGGGAAATCAGGTAAATTGGAGAGGGGAATCGAGGCCCTCAAAAGGCTCGAAAAAGAGATGGGTGGTTTAGAAAAAATGGAGAGGACCCTATAAACAAACCAAAGAGATCATGGAGCATCTTTTATGAAAATCTTGATAGTGGATGATGAACTTGTAAGCCGCAAGAAAATGGACCTGCTGGTCAGGAGTTTAGGATATGAGACCCTTGTTGCCAGTGACGGGGTGGAGGGTTGGGAGGCATGGAAAAACGAGAGAACGAGAATGGTAATTACGGACTGGATGATGCCTCGCATGGACGGCCTGGAGCTTTGCAGGAAAATAAGAGAGGCTGAAGGGAGCCAGTACATCTACATCATAATGGTCACCTCAAAAGAAGATATCAACGACCTTGTCAGGGGTATGGATGCAGGGGCAGATGACTTCATTACAAAGCCCTTTGTTAAAGACGAAGTGGCCGTAAGGATCAGGGCCGGAGAAAGGATATCCGGTTTCGAGAGCAGGGATATCGTTATTTTCTCCTTAGCCAGGCTGGTCGAGTCGCGTGATTCAGAAACAGGGAATCATTTGGAACGTATACGACACTACTCCAAAGAACTGACAACAGCTATGTTGAAATTGGATAATCCCCCTAAAGAGATAGACGGCCTGTTTCTGGATAATATTTTCCTGACCAGCCCACTCCATGATATCGGAAAAATAGGTATTCCTGACTATATATTGCTTAAACCGGGAGAGCTTGATGATCAAGAATTTCAAATCATGAAAAGGCACAGTGTTATCGGTTTTGAGACACTTAACGAGGCCTTGGAGAAATATCCCAAGGCAGACTATTTACGCATGAGTGCAGAAATTGCCCTCTCCCATCATGAGAGATTCGATGGCACCGGATATCCCAATGGCCTCAAAGGGGCGGAGATCCCGCTTTCCGCACGGATAGTGGCCTTGGCAGACGTGTATGATGCGCTGGTCAGCAAGAGGATATATAAAGAGGCATATCAGCATGACGTGGCAAAATCAATAATCGAAAAAGAGAGAGGAAAGGATTTCGATCCTATCGTAGTAGATGCTTTTGTCTCCTGCAACGATAAATTCATGGAAATCTGCGAGCGTTTTTCCAAAAATCAAAACGGCCTCATGCCCTTGCAAAGGATCAGCGGTGTGTAGGTAAACCGCCTCGGGTCATTAAAGAAACTGACAAAATCAGCAAAAAATTTTTCGTGCCCGCCCGGATAATCTTCAAAAATCTCTGAGGCCTTTGTAGAGGCCATTTCCAGTTTCTTTGTCCAGTTGAACAGGTCTGTCTCATTTGTCTCCCCGTAGATCAAATGGTGCGCCCTCAGATCCATCTGTATATCTTGAAAGCCCAGATCATACAAGTAAGAATAGAGTTTTCTCCCTATGTAGGGATCAAAGTTATACTCCCTTTGCATCGCGCCGACGACCTGAAACAGGATCCTTTCCATTTCCGGGGGCAACTCATAATGGTTGAGACAGTTATGGTCCAGGTCCAGGAGACAGAGATATCCGCCCGGCCTCAAACAATCCGTAATATTTTTGATGATATTTGGGCTTTCCTTTGCATGGTATTCGAGGACAAAACGAATCCAGATGAGATCAAAATTGCGCAGCCCACCAGGCATCGGTTTTGTGAAGTCACAAATTTCAAAATCAATTCCCGGTTCACCGCCGTATCGCTCTTTTGCCTTGCGGATCCTCTCCCGTGAAAAATCCACTCCCACCACCTGCCCGTTTGGTTTGACCATCTCGTGGAGAATTGAGGTTGTCTTCCCGGGCCCACATCCCACGTCCAATATCCTAAGGCCAGGTCTTATGCCGCACCAGAGGGCCTGTTCACGCACAGCTTCGGGATCGGTCTTGATATCCAACCGAAAAGCCTCCTGGTCGTTTTCCATAAGATAAGAATGGGAGTGTTGCATGACAGTCTCTATTGAAAATGGAGAATAAGAGGATTATGACGCAACAGAAGGAAAGCCTTGCATTTGGATGATTCCCTCCATCAACGTACAAAAAGCAAATGCCCTATTGTGCAAAGTTGTTAATGTTCTTACGCATAACCTCTGGAGTTGACAAATATATATGAATTCATGTGCAGTTGCAAAACAAATTTTATTCTTACCTTTTAGTGACATTATCAAAAATTTTCGGCCCCTTAATGAACCTGCGGTCAGATCTTTAACTATGGCAAGCGCCCAGCGTCTGGGAGCCTGACCCTACCC
>JAFDIX010000129.1 GCA_019307805.1 Deltaproteobacteria bacterium
AGCTGGTATCTGATATGCCAGGCGTGCTCATCAAACCATCGCCAAATAGCAGTGAAGATGTCGCGTGGAAAAATATGGACGTGGGCATCCACCACGCGAGCAAATCCTGAGGGTATGCTTTCGCCTTCCAGGTCATCAATCGATGGGAGATTCGGTTTCAGCATTGCAGCCGTTTCATAGGGTCATGACATGGCGGGCTTTATGAGATTTCTATCGAAGGCACGCTTGTTTTCTCATTTGGCTATTTGGGTACGCCCCCACTCAATAGCATTGGAATATCCGCCTTTTTTGCCGCCTCTATCAGCCGGGTGTCTAGGGTGGCTATGGGAAGGCCTTTCCTCATGCAAAGATCGAGATAGGAAGCGTCATAACTGGAAAGATTATGCGCCCTGGCCAGGCCCAATAAATCTATCATGATTTTTTCAGGTCGCCCCTGTTCCACAATGATTGGGAGTTGAGACAATAGTGTTATGAATCTGACACTGTCCGCCTCGCTCAGGCGCTTTCTTCGTTCGGCCACCAGTAATACATTGACAACCTCAAGAGGCCAGATCGATGGCACGAAGGCAGTCGCCTCTGAAAGACGATCCAATACAGTATCAGCGAAGTGATTTGTTTCATCTTTGAAACACCATGACATCACCACAGAATTATCAACAACAAATGATTCACCCATTTATCGTCTTCCCTGCTCGATCATTTCACGGATTGAAATCCTGCCGAGGTTATGCTTTTTTCGCAGTTCACGAAGTTCAGCGATAACCGATTTCGTATCAACCACCTTTTCAGTATCAGGGGGTTGCAACACGGCCACAGGAATACCGTGTTTTGTAATTGTGATGCGTTCGCCTCTCAATACACGCTCAAGCAATTTAGGCAGATGTGTCTTGGCTTCATATGCGCCTACAGTTTCCATACCTCCCTCCTCAGACTAGTCGTAGACCAGTCTACCACGGCTGAATTCTATTTTCAACAGGTATATTGGGGAGAGGAGTACTGACCTGCTCCATTGGGAAGCCCCCCATTCGGCAAGTCCGGGAAACAGGCTTAATGTTGAGGCTATCTTCCTTTGCGGAAGACCATTACCTCTTCGGGACAGTCGCCCGGCCCTGAAGTGCACTGAAGGACCAGGTCACCGTTCTCGAGTTGTCCTCGGAAAAAGAGCTCGACGCGGGTAAAACCCGAGTGAGCGTTTTTTTGTTTTGCTATATCTTTCAAACTGGTGGGGCGTTTCGGGTAAAGCTTGCGGGCAGGGACTCTGAAAGCGATTTTTCCGTCCCTGCTCAACGCAATGTCCTTTATTTCAACCAATCGGTATTGGATCAAACAACAGAAACAGTATATTTTGATAATTATTAAGTTTTGGCACCCGATTTTATTAAGGCGTTATATGCTTTTCAGTGTGCCTGTCCATGTTTCAAAGGCAGGGAAGTCCAACCCCCGTTCCTCTTTTCGGTAGAAGGCTGAATAGGTCATGTTTTTCCACCCGGTAAAGCCTAGTCCCTCCCTGCACTTGTGATACCTCGTCCGCCAGGTGCCAGTGTTAATATAGACATGGTCTCTGCCGCTTGGGGGATTCTCTTTCCTCAGCGGTATATTTTTGGGGTCATGGGTATGGCCATAGACGACATAGTATATTCTACTATCACCAATAACCGCATGTTCTTTGAGTGCTGCCTCAATATTGTTGTCTTTTACCGCCCAGCCTTTGATTCTCGTTAAAAAGGGCAAGATTTTTTCTGAAGGAAAAAGCCTGAATTTTTCAAGAAGAAACAGGACAGCTTGAATCTGGTCTGCCTCGTCTTTGAAATCATACCATTTGTCGTGATGCTCATACCACTTTTTGACATAGGGAAGCTTATTGAATGCCTTTATAATCTCATCTACTGAATCTTCTATGGCTTCTTTGATGGGAAGATTGTTCTTTACCTGGTACAGGAGCCATTCGAGGGTGGCTGAAAAGGGCCTGACATTTTCTATTTCTTCCAGGTTTCTTCTCAAAGCCTCCTGTTCTGCAGTATTAAGCTTCTCGACGACTGGATGCTGCATGACCTTCCAGGGAATTTTCGCCACAAGTTCTGTTGTGATGGGATCGCCGATCGGCACCCGCATGTAGTCTTTGAAGTCGTAGGATGTTCCTCCTTCAAAATTGAACTTGTCAAATTCATGGCCGTGACGAGCAAAAACACCGTGGTCAACATCCTTTAAGTGATGATCAAAAGGGGACTCAGCAGCGGGGATACCGAGATTTTTCCGCACCTTTTTCCTCAATGACTTGTATTTATTGCACAGCCGATCATGATTCCCGGGGATATAGATCCGTTCGGGCTCAACATGAAAGCCGAATTTGCCCTTCAGTTTTCCGCCCAGCAAATCAAAGGTGTCCTGATTTTTGCTGATAATTGCATCGAATATCCTATTGGTGTGGGACTCTATTTTTTTATCATTGCTTCCCCAAGGCCTTTCGCTCACGGGGAGGGAGAACCATTCCTCAGTCCTGAGGACATCGAATATATCTCCCAGAAATACGATTTTAATTTCATCAATTGAAGCGCCCTTGCCACGCAGCCTTTTAGCTGTCCCTCCGATGTCTTCAAAAAAAATGTGAAAAGCCTCCACGGGAACGTTATGCTCACCCGCACTTCCATCCACAAAATGCAAATCACTGATAAGGACAAGCATTGTAGCCTCCTTTAGCAATCAGGGAATATTTTCTGTGATGTTTGATGAACTCGTAAAAAGCCGTCACTCCGGTGCCCGTCCTCCGCAGTGGCTCTGCTACGGAGGATGGAAAAACCGGAGTCCAGAGTCTTTCCCTCAGGTGAAAATGAGATTTAGCATTGCAGGTCGACGGCCTTTACCAGAACCACCGTTTCAAGGTAGTTGAGGTCCACGGGTTTTGTAATGTAGTCAAAGGCCCCCAGTTCAAGGGTACTCTTGGCGCGTTCATGGTCGGAAACAACAGTAACCATGATGACACCGATGCTGGTATCTATTTTTCTGATTTCCTTGAGTACTTCCACACCATCCATGCCGGGCATATTCATATCCAGCAGAACAATGTGGGGTTTGAATGTCTTTACTTCCTTGAGTGCCGTTTTTCCGTCACGTGCGGTTTGGACTTTGTAATTCTTGAGTATCAAAAATTCCTTGAGGGCCCTACATGCTTCAGGCTCGTCATCAACAACCAGAACTCTCCCCATCTCCAAAACCCCCCCGAAAAAATAAAATCTACCTCCTCATTATCCGCCTTTCCAGAAGACCACGGGCGTGCCCCCGGATGATCATGGGACCGTAAAATGAAAAAAGATATGCCTCTCCCTTCATGGCCTGGGGATATTTTTTGGGTTCCCAGACAATGGGGAAAGGTACTCTATTCGGGAAAGGGGGGTCTTCAAAAAGATCATTCCACTGTGATTCGATCCTTGTTCGCTTCAAGGGCCTTGGGGCCGATTCCACGCACTTTGACAATGTCCTCGGGCGCCTTAAAGGGCCCATGATCTTTTCGGTACTGGACAATGCGCTCTGCGTAGCTCACCCCGATGCCCTTGAGCTCCGCAATCTCCTGCACAGATGCTTGGTTGATGTTGATCTTTCCTCCCTCCTCCGCCCAGGACAGGGGGGCTAAGGTTACGAGGAGGGCTGTCATCAGAGTCAGGACTATGTAACTTCTGCTTCTCTTCATTTTTTTCCTCCTAACGCGACCCCGCCTTTCCCAGAATAGAGACCTGTTGCCCCGCCATGATAATGGCACCATGGCAGCCGGGCAATGGGTATATTGAATATCAATTTCCATGCCAAATCACATCCTTCAGACAAACATTTTTATGGAAAGAAGAAGAAACGTCCGTGATGGCTTTCTATCAAGGAGATGTGTCGAAGGGTGGTATGAGGAGGGGCTGGCCGGGGGTGGCTGAGGGAGAAGAAAGTGCCATGCAATTCCCTCTTTTTTGCACCCGGATTTGTGCACTCAGGGCACAAAGGGGTAAATTGAAGGCAGAAACAAAGCAGGGGCCTAGGGTGCTTGATTCTTTGTTTTGAGTTTCGCATCAATGAGTTGTTTGTGGGAAAGACGCAGGAGTTTGCCAAGTTTATGGATGAGGTAATCTTCATGGCTGTCCAGCCTCCCATCAGCATAGGCGACCTTCCAAAACATCTCAATAATCCTCAACTTTTCCTCCGGAGAGTAGTTTTGATTGATAAGGTTCGTAAACTGCCAAAGGTCGATACTTTGCTCAAGCTCTTCATTCGCAGCAGCCATGAGTTCTTCAACAATTTCGTCGGAAAGGCCGTATTCCGACTTCATCATGGGAATAATCCTCTCTTTTTCCGAATCACTAAATTCCCCGTCAATGTTGGCCATTTCGAGAAACAGAGCACACATGGCCACCGCCGGATCATGGGATTCATTCCGATCCTTTTCCTCCCCGTCCTCACGCTTTTTGCTGAAATACCTGCTCAACAGTGCAATCATTTTTGTTCATCCGATTTTTTCTTAATGTGGGTCACGGCCTTATCCAATCTGGCCAGGACTTTTTCCTTTCCCAGTATCTCCATGACTTCAAACAGCCCGGGGCTTGCGGTCCTGCCGGTGAGCGCCACCCTGATGGGTTGGGCAATTTTTCCCAATTTGACCTGCTGTTCCTCCAAAAAGACTCGGAACACATCTTCCAGCCCTTTTATGCTGAAGTCTTCAGCACTCTTCAACCGTTCCCTGATGTCTTGCAGGTGTCCAAGAATATTGGGTTTTAAAAACTTTCTATCCCCCTTCTCCTCATAGGGGAATTCGTCCTGGAAATAGAAAAGGGCGCCCTCTGCCATCTCCACAAGTGTCCTGCTCCTCATCTTGAGGGTCTCGACGGCCTGGGCCACCTTTTCCGTATCCAGATTTGAGCAACCCAATCCTTCCAGTAAAGGAACGACGGATTCGGTAAGGTCACTGTTTTCCGACTCACGAATATACTGGGCATTGAGGTCCAGGAGCTTTTCAGTGTTGAAGATGCCCGGAGATTTGCCCACGTTTCCCAGGGAGAATTTTTCAATGAGTTCCTGGATGGTAAATTTCTCCTGGTCACCGTAGGACCATCCCAGCCTTGCCAGGGCATTCAAGAGGGCGTGGGGAAGATATCCCATATCCCTATAGGCCAGGACTGAAGTGGCGCCATGGCGTTTGCTCAATCTGGCCTTATCCGGACCCAGTATCATGGGGACATGGGCATAAAAGGGCAGGGCCTCTTCCAGGGCCTGGTAGATAAGAATCTGTCTGGGTGTATTGTTCACATGGTCGTCCCCTCTGATAATATAGGTGACTCCCATGTCAATATCGTCCGCCACCACAGCCAGATGATAGGTGGGGCTTCCGTCCGATCGCCGAAGAACAAGGTCATCAAGCTCCGTATTATCTATGCTGATGGTTCCTTTGATCAGATCATTGAAGACGGTTTTCCCCGTTTTGGGTGATTTCAGCCTGACCACTGTGTTGGCTCCCGGGTTGAGCCCGAGTTCTCGGCATTTGCCGTCGTATTTGGGCTTCAACCCCTTGGCCCTGGCGTCTTCCCGCCTTTTCTTGAGCTCTTCCGGCGTGCATTGGCAGTGGTAGGCCTTGCCCGCGGATAGCAGCCGTTCGACATAAGCATCATGCAACTGGGCCCTCTGGGATTGAAAATAGGGCCCTTCGTCCCAGTCAAGGCCAAGCCATTCCAAGGAATCCAATATGGCCTGGGTGGCCTCATCGGTAGACCTTGCCTTGTCCGTGTCTTCTATTCTGAGGATGAATGTCCCCCCTTTTTGTCTGGCAAAGAGCCAGTTGAAGAGGGCGGTCCTGGCTCCCCCTATATGGAGGTACCCTGTTGGGCTGGGAGGGAAGCGCGTCACGATTTTTTCACTGCTCATGTAGGATTACTCCTGAACGAAAACCGAATTCATTTGTGCAGTCGATGGCGCCCTGGAAGTGTATGGACTATTGGATGTGCCGGTCCACTAATTGAAGCTAGGAGCCACCAGTTTACAGGCGCACACGGTATAATAACCACGTCAAAAGCTCAACAGCATTTTTATCCGCCTTCGCAGAGGACCACAGGTCTCAATACCGAAGGGCTCGCCGACGAGTCTTGTCGTAGCGAAGCGGAGATCCCGCTTGCCTCAGATGCCGCGTGCGGCGCGGGGCGGCAGGGAACTTCATAATGAAATTGCCTGAGAGACGGAAAGTATGATAGAGTTAAAAAGATTTGAGGATTTGAGCCAAACCATTACAATTTAAAAAGGACAAAAATCAGGCAAAAAAGAATCTCAGCCGACCCATTGGCCATTTCTATCATCGAGCGGGAAGAGAAACACAAAACACCGTAGACAGGATCCTGAAATGAAAATCAAGGTAGAGAGCGAAAAAATCATCAAGGCCGTAGAAAAGCTGGCAGGTATTCAACTTGTTTTAGAGAATGTTGATGATGCCAAAGAGGCGATCAGGCTTATTTTGAGTAAGCCCGAGCTTTACAAGGAAGATGAGCAGGTAAAATTCAAGGAAGTAGACGTGACCGCCTTTCAGGAATACAAGACATCGGCCGTGGATTATAAGATGGTTTTTCTGCTGGAATTCATGTTTGAAGAAGGTGTGCCCCAGGACAGCCGTGTTTCACTGATCAAGCGGTTTCAAGGGTTTTTTGAAAAAGTCTGAGATTTTCCAACTAGGAGCCTGACGGAGAACCAACTCCATTGGAGGCTGATGGAAAATCTCCATATGCAAGGCATCCGAAATCCCGAGGAATGAGGCGTACATATAAGTACGCCGTAGTGACGAGGGATGAGGATAACACAGCAGATGGGGGTTTTCCGACAGCCTCCTAGATCATCCCCCCCGGCCTATCATGACCATCTCCTGAAATCGTAGGTTCATACGGCGCAGCCTTTCCGTTACCAGATTTAAGAAATGTACGCTCAGTTTCGGGGCAATTTGAAAGACCCGCACCAGGTCATCATACTTGATTTCGAGAAGAAGGCTGTCTTCAAGTGCCCTGACAGTCGCTGAGCGTCTTCCCTGGGCAAAATAGCCCATCTCTCCGACACATTCTCCGGACTCAATGTAGGCAAGATGTACTTCATTACCGTCCTTGTCGCGTCTCAAGACCAGCGCTCGGCCTTGAACCAACACATAAAAGGACTTCCCCGGCTCATCCTGATTGATAAACTCCTGGCCTTCATCCACACTGCCTTCAGAAACCAGATCACGGATCTGCATGAGGTCCTTTTTCCCCAGATCCGAGAAAATGGGGCAGGAAGACAAACGGTCCAGCCTTTGATGAAGGGTGGCGGCGGAAAGGTCTTCGGATGATATGGCCTGTTCTTCCACGAGAAGTTCGCCAAGGCGTTTCTTGACACCACCGGCGCGCAGTTCACGTTGCCGTTCAAGGGCCCTGCGGATGACATCGGGTCCACAGCCCAGGTACTCCCCCAGCCTTCGGGAACCCGGATTTGACTCATTGCTTTTGTCAACAGATGATGAGAGACCCTGATCCACCATCAAGGCGTCATCTGCGGCGTTGCCTTCGATCGCTCCTCCCTGCGGCGTATCGTTCATAAGCCTCAGTCGTCGCTCCTCGGCGCCTTGCATCTAACACCTTCCTGGTGCCCAGGGGTAGGTCAAAACCACACGTCTTTGTTGATGATTTAGAATTTAGGTGGTGGATTTTGGAGAGAACCTCCTTTTCATTTGCT
>JAFDIX010000708.1 GCA_019307805.1 Deltaproteobacteria bacterium
TTTTACGAGACCATCAATTTTGGATTGCCTAAAAATTCTGCTGCATGAAGTCGACTGTAAGTCAGAATTCCCTTTTCCGACCCGCAACCCTCAACCAGCAACGAGCAACCCGCAACGCGTATTTACTCTTCACCTTCCTCTTCAAAGAGGTCCTTTGGCCTACAGGTGTTGTCGTACCTGTCCGAACATGTGGGCAGGTTCGTATCAACAAATTTTCCCAGGATGATCCCCCTGTCAAAATCTATACCCAGTTCCGTGGGATGGGCGTCGTTTTTGATAATGGTTTTTTCCTGGTATGTCTTGAGCGTATCCAGGGGCTTTTCCTTGTTGCGGCGCCCATAGTTGATAGGGCATGGAGAGAGAACCTCTACAAAAGAGAAGCCTCGTTTTAAGATTGCCTCCTCGATGGATTCGGTAAGGTCCCGTGCATGAAGAATAGTCCACCTGGCAACATAAGTGGCTCCCGATGCATAGGCCATAAGGGGGAGATTAAAAGGTGTATCGGGATTCCCCATGGGCGTGGTTGTGGTCATGGACAGATAGGGTGTCGTCGCCGCTACCTGACCTCCCGTCATGCCGTAATTAAAATTGTTGACACATACAACGGTCAGGTCCACGTTCCTGCGCGCCGCGTGGATGAAGTGGTTGCCCCCGATGGCAAAGAGGTCCCCGTCGCCGCTGAACACCACTACATTAAGCTCCGGGTTGGCTAATTTCATACCCGTTGCAAACGGGATAGCCCTTCCGTGAGTGGTATGATAGGAATCAAGGTTCACATATCCGGCGCCCCGGCCCGAACATCCGATTCCGGAAACCATGACAGTCTTCTTGAGGTCAATGCCGCTTTCCTTCATGGCTATAAGGCATGAGGAAAATGCGGTCCCGATGCCGCACCCCGGACACCAGATGTGGGGAATGCGATCAATTCTAAGGAGATCGTCTAAGGGATGGGTTGTCTGTTTTTTATCCGGCTTCATACCTTTCTAAAACGCCTCTTTCAGTGTCTCAATGACGCTGTCCGGGGGAATGATCGTCCCGCCGGGGTGCCCCACTAAGAAAGCAGGGGCCTTGCCTGCCGCGCATCGTTCCACCTCATAGTGTATTTGACCCAAATTGATTTCCACGGTCACGAATCCCTTTACCCTTTCAGCTAATTTCCGGATTTGATCTTCCGGAAAGGGCCACACCGTGATCAATCTCAAGAGCCCGGCCTTGATGCCCATTTCCCGGGCCTCGTCCACGGCCGCCAGGCTGGTTCGAATGGATACGCCATAGGAGATGACTGCAATTTCAGCATCATCCATACGGTAGCTTTCTGTCTGGATTATGTCATGGAGATTCCGGCTGACCTTCCCCATTAACCGGGTCATCATCTCCTCCTGGGCCTCCACGGTCATGACCGGATAGCCCTTTTCATCATGGGTCAATCCCGTCACGTGGATGTTGTATCCCTCACCGGCAATGGCCATGGGCGCGACACCATTGGGGCCCGGCTGGAAAGGCTTGAAACGGTCCTTACGGCCTTTGGGTCTGGGTCTTGAAACGGTCTTTATGGTCCTTGCCTCCGGAATAATCACGCGCTCACTTATGTGCCCGATTATCTCGTCGCTCATTATGAGCACGGGTAACCGGTAGGTTTCGCTCAGGTTGAAGGCCCTAATGGTCTGGTAAAAGGTATCCTGGGGTGATGAAGGCGCTAATGCAATGATTTCATAATCGCCGTGCGAGCCCCAACGGGCCTGCATCATGTCGCTTTGTGCTCCCTGGGTGGGGAGCCCTGTTGATGGGCCGGCGCGCTGGACATCTACTATTACACAGGGGGTTTCCGTGCATGCGGCAAGACCGATATTCTCCATCATGAGGCTGAAACCCGGACCCGATGTGGCGGTCATGCTCTTGACACCGGCGCAAGAAGCGCCGATCACGGAGGCGATTGCCGCGATTTCATCCTCCATCTGGATAAAAGTGCCGCCAACCTCCGGTAATCGTTCGGCGATCTGTTCTGCGATTTCAGTTGCCGGGGTGATTGGATATCCGCCAAAAAAGCGGCATCCCGCTGCCAGGGCGCCTTCTGCGCAGGCAACGTCCCCCGTCATAAAATGTTCACCTGTAAGGACTGCCGGGTTCATTCCGGATTTATCTCCAAGTATTATGGTCTCGTAAAAAGTCGCGTAGCGCCTTTTTACAATTCAAAAATGTATCGCTCAGGCCCCGTTTGAAGAGTTTTCGGGCGGTATCTCCACTGAAAAAATGGCGAATTCCGGGCAAATTATCTCGCAATAGTGGCAATTCACACAGTCATCCGGTTTTTTTACAAGGGGAGGGTGATAACCTTTTTGGTTGAATTTGGAAGAAAACTCGAGCACCCCTTTTGGGCAGAATGCAATGCAGTAACCGCATCCTTTACAGCGATCCTCCAGGATATGCACATCTCCCCGGGAAATTTGAATTTCGTCTAAATCAAATGGAACCCGCCAAAATTCCATGACCCTTTCCTAACATTAAAGTGAAAAATTGAATTTTAGTTAAAAAACTACTCGATTATATGGATTACAGTAAGCATGTCA
>JAFDIX010000709.1 GCA_019307805.1 Deltaproteobacteria bacterium
GGTGATGAGGCCAACCGCCGTTTCGGGGAACACCTGGGACGGGCCCTCAAGGAACTGGAGAAAGTCGAGATTGAAGTCAAAAACCGGGAGTTTCTGGATAGGGTCTAGGTGTCTATATAGCACAAGATCTCAAATTTTATCCGCCTGAGGCGGGTAAACCTCCGGCGGGACAGGAAGGCAGAGTTTCGCTAGTAAATCTAAAACGGTGAAAGGCAGGAATCGCTCCATGACAGACACCCTTCTTTTTGAAATCATCAGGAATGAACTCATGGACATCGTCGGCCATGACGATGTCACAGTACATGAAGCGGAACGGATCGCCTACAGTACGGACTATTATTTCGCTCCCCAGGTATGGATAGATCGGGGTCAGACACCTCCAAAGCCCGACTGGATCGTCTTTCCTGAATCCGTAGACGAGATATCCCGTCTCCTCAAATTGGCCTCGCGCCATCGCATTCCCGTCATCCCCTATGGCGGCGGCACGGGCTCCCAGGGGGGGGGCGTGCCCCTGTATGGGGGGATCCTCCTTGATCTGAAGAAACTCAACCGTATTATCAAAATTGATGAGGAATCATATACCGTGACCGCGCAAGCAGGGGTGAACGGCCAGCACCTGGAATGGACCCTCAATAAAAAAGGCCTCACCCTGGCCCACTACCCCGCGTCGGCATATGGGGCAACCCTGGGGGGCTATGTGGCTGCCCGGGGTACAGGGACACTGTCCACGAAATACGGAAAGGCAGAGGACATGGTCCTGAGCATGGAGATCGTCCTGCCCTCGGGTGAAGTAATTCGGACCCTTCCCGTCCCCAACCATGCATGCGGTCCGGGCCTATTACCGCTTTTCGTAGGCTCTGAGGGGACCCTCGGGGTTATTACCGAAGTCACCATTCGCCTTGACCCTGTCCCGGAAGAACGGCGTTGGCGCGCCTATCTCTTCAATGACATAAGGAAGGGGCTGGAGGCGGGCCGCCGCATCATGACCAAGCGTCTTAGGCCATGTACCATTCGTCTCTACGACCAGAACTCTACCCAGCGCCTCCTGAAAAGGGTCCTTAATCTGGATGTGCAGGGCGCCTACATGGTCGTTGGATCTGACGGAGACAAGGATTTCGTGGATCTGGAAATGAACGCCATCCACGAAATTTGCACGAACCTGGAGGGAGAGGATCTGGGATCGGAACTGGGGGAGCACTGGTGGAAACATCGTTATGACTTTTACTTCCCTCCCCTCACATATATGTTGCCCCAGATGTTTGGAACCGTGGAGACCACGACCACCTTTGATTGCATCTATGATATTTACATGGCCAAGAAACGGGTCATCGAAGAAGATTTCAAGGATTGGGGGGCCTCTTACATCGCCCACTTTTCCCACTGGTTCCCCTGGGGCGTCATGGTCTATGATCGCTTCATCATTGACAAACCGCCGCAGGACCCACACGAAGCGCTTCAACTCCACACGGAGATCTGGGGCAAGGCGGCCCGGACCTCCATTCAACACGGCGGCACCCTCAATGACCACCACGGCATCGGATTCAAGCTCGGATGGCTGATGCCCGAACAGTACGGAACGGCCTGGCCTGTAATGCAGGGAATCAAGGATCTCCTCGATCCCCAGGGTATTATGAATCCAGGCAAACTGGGTTTCACGCGTCGATAACATTCCCCGCAGCCAGACATCCATGGAACTGCTGCGAGGTATCAAATCTAAAAAAAAGAATCCAAGTCTCATTATCATTCTGGAGACAGGAAAGGGAGAGCCATGTTTCTCAGCAAGGAAGAGAGGGCTGAAACGATCAAGGCATGTCGCTTCTGCCCCATGTGTCACATCGCAGATCGAACCGCCCAATTGGTCCGAAGGGAATCCTACTCACCCCGAGGTCGGGCAGCCATCCTGGCTGCCATTGAAGCGGGATTCCTGGAGTGGGATGAAACCGTGGCCGATATCATGTACACGACCCTCAATGACGGCCTCATTCAAGAGTGGTGTGTTGGAAACTACGATTATGAGGAGCTCATCCTGGATGCCCGGGCCAAGATTTTTGAGCTGGGCCTGGCCCCGGAGGAGGTGGGCAAATACGTTGAGGGGCTGCACGCCGGTGAAGCCAGGGGCCCCAATCCGGAGGAACTCCTGTCAAAGGCAAATGTGAAAACAGATCCCAATGCGGATGTCCTGCTCTTTTGCGGTTGTGAAACCCGGGAATCCAACATCGCGACCGTGGTTGCCATGGGCAGACTATTCAATCAGGCAGGGGTTGCATTTCAGGTCCTGCCTACAGAACCATGCTGTGGGTATTCCCTCTACCAACTGGGGGACCTTGAAGGTGCCAAGGCCTTCTCCATAGGGCTTGCAGAGGAAATCAGGGCATCCGGGGCCTCTCGGGTGGCTGTTCTGGATGCGGACTGCTTTCGCATGTTGTCTACCCGCAATGCCCGTTTCGGAGGTGACCTGAAGGGCATTGGGATCATCCATGTCACGGACCTGGTGGCGGAATGGATCGACTCGGGCCAAATTGCAGTCACCAGGAAAATCACAGATTCCGTAACCTACCATGACCCACTCGCATCCATTCTGGATGGTGCACTCATGGAGATGGATCCGAATAAAAAGCAGGCCAACTGTTGTGGGGCAGGCGGTATGTTGGCGGTGCATCGTCCTGATCTGTCCCGGGAAGTAGCCCTCCTGAGGCTTGAGGAGGCCAGGAACACGGGGGCATCGATCCTTGTCACAGGATGCCCGCGCTGCGATGGCACTTTCGCCCGTGCAATGGATTCTCTTGATCAGGATGACTTACGGCTCACCAATTTGGTGAAGCTGGTGGCCTATGCAGCCGGCTTAGAAGAATAAAGGACACTAACCAAAGAGACCCTACTTTAGTCTACCTTTGAAAGAGGGTGAAAAGGAAATAAAAAGGACCAGCAGAGCCATCTATCTTTGACTTGGCCCAAAGGACCAGGTTTTTATGACCAAATTAATCTTACTCTAAGAAAAGGGGGAAAAAATGTCTAAACTAGTCGATCTAAGTCACCTTTGGAACATTCACACACCACCTTGGTCAGGGTACCCATCAGCAAAAATATGGTATTTCCAGCGGCTCCAGGACGCGGGGGTAGTCAGTCAGATGATTGAGACCACCCTGCATATGGGAACCCATCTGGATGCCCCCATGCATCTCGGGGGCAGGGGTGATATTGCAGGCATACCCCTGGAACAACTTTACGGAGACGGCGTGATCGTGGACATAAGCGATGATGTGGGAGAGTTTGACATCATCACACCCGAACACATCACCAGTAAAATCGACGTCCGAAAAGGAGACATCCTGATCTACTATACCGGTTGGCAGCGTTACTACACCGGCATGTCAGACCAGAACGAGGAGACATACATGTGCCGCCACCCGGGTGGATATCTGGAAATGGCCAACTGGATAACCGAGATGGAATTCAAATGGACCGGAATGGATTGCGGTTCGGGGGATCATCCCATGAATACTTCCATTCGGACCAGGCGCCCGGATATCCGCAAGGATTTCGAGAAAAAATGGGGAAAAAGCGTGGAAGACGCCTTTCCTGAAGAACATCTCTTTTGCATGCACCGAATACCTTTCCCCAAGAATATTGTTCATGTGGAAAACGTGGGTGGCGACCTCGATAAGGTGGGCACCGTCCGATGTAAGATTGGCTGTTTTCCCTGGCGTTTTGAAGGGGGCGAGGCTGCCATGAGCCGTGTGGTGGCATGGATCGATTAGAAGGGAAAATGCATGGAAAAACATCAGATACTCCTGAAAATTAATGGCGAGTCATTTCCCCTTGAAGTGGAATCCCGGGAGACCCTGCTCCAGGTGCTGCGTGACCGACTTGATCTGACAGGAGTCAAGGAAGGGTGCGGTGGGGGAGAATGCGGGTCCTGTACGGTCCTCATCAACGGGAGGCCCATGAATTCCTGCCTCATCCTGGCGGTGGCTGTCCAGGGCCAGGATATCCTCACGATTGAAGGGCTCGCGGATGGGGACACACTGCACCCGATACAACAATCCTTTTTGGAAAAGGGCGCCATCCAGTGCGGCTTTTGTACGCCGGGGATGATCCTCACGACCAAGGGGCTTCTTGACGAACACCCGCGACCCAGCGAACAAGAGGTTCGCCGGGCACTCGTGGGCAATTTTTGCCGCTGTACCGGCTACACCAAAATCCTGGAGGCCGTTATGGATGTCCGGGAGGACTGAACTCCTGGGCTTTTTTAACGGCATAGCCTGTTATCTCTGACCTGGCACTAAGGCCCAGGTTTTGTATAGCCAAATAAAGGGGGGTGATTTCATGGGGAATCCACGCGATTCATCGGCACAACAGCCGGCCTATTCCAAGGTAGGGCATTCCATGCCGCAGTTGGATACCGCGGCAAAGGCAACGGGAGCGGCAAAATATACGGTTGATCTCAAGTTTCCCGGTATGCTTTTCGCCAAGGTTCTCAGGAGCCCA
>JAFDIX010000710.1 GCA_019307805.1 Deltaproteobacteria bacterium
GGGCATGGGGCATGGGGCGGAGGGGATAGGGCAGAGGGCATAGGGCATGGGGCAGAGGGGATAGGGCAGAGGGCATAGGGCATGGGGCATGGGGCAGAGGGCATGGGGCAGAGGGCATGGGGCATAGGGCATGGAGCAGAGGGGATAGGGCATGGGGCATGGGGCAGAGGGCATAGGGCAGGGGAGCAGAGCCGAGGGATTGAAAGAGGGGTCTTCCCATCAGGTAGGCATTTTACCCTGTCCGATAGATATACATCACCCTAGCAGACTGCCATTTTTCCTCCTCTTCATGAATTGCACTGGCAGCTAACATTTCCTCAGCCAGTTCAATGGCTTTGGCTCTTTCTTCTGCATCACCGTATGCCTTTTCATGCATTTAAAGGTATTTTTCATCGAGATATTTATGGTAATCTTCTTTTCCGAAATTCGCGCCTTTAAGAGAGCCCTTCAAGGATCTGACCAGCGGGGTGAGTTCTGATGTTTTAATTTTCGGTTTTGCGTCCAATATGGTCAGCCTCACTTTTTTGGTGGGAACGATGCGGTTATAATTCGAGGTGAATTTTTAGGGCTTTCTCGGTTGCCTTTACTTCTTTTACTCCCAATTCACCGATAAGCACATATTGTATTTGCACAATCAATTCTATAAAATGTTCTGCTTCAAGTTTGCTCAGTTGAATTTTCTTAACAAATTTGACAAGTTACCCATCATCCTTAATATTAAAATCTGACCGGTCATCCTGTCAGAATCGATATTCCACTGCCTTATTATCAAATCAGATGACCTTGTGGAAATACTGAACTATATTTATGACAACCGCTATAGGTAAACACCTAGGAGATAGTGAACATGACAATCACCTTGATATCATATGATCCCAGCAACGGCGAACGGTTGGGGCAGGTTCAGACCACGGCGATAGAACAAATTCCAGAGCTGGTCAAAAAGGCCACGAAAGTCGCCGGAACCTGGATAAATCTGGGACTGGGCGAAAGATTGAGTATCATTCAACAAGCTTACGCAAAGGCAGAACCACGTGTCAACGAGCTGGCTGAACTCCTCAGCAGGGAAATGGGAAAAGACATTCAACGGTCTACCGGAGAAGTAAATGGGATAGTGTTCGGCGGGCCCTATATCGCTAAAGAGGCCAGCGAAGCTTTCCAGGCCAGACGTGCCGGAAGCGGAACAACCGTCGAATACAGACCCCTGGGGGTTGCAGCGGTCATTTCACCATGGAACTATCCCCTGGCCATGGCCAATAATCTGATTGTCCCCGCGTTGGTTGCGGGAAATACGGTCGTATTCAAGCCCTCTGAGGAAACCCCGCTTATAGCCGATGCCTTTGTAAAAATCCTGCACAAGGTTTTGCCGGAAGGTGTCTTGCAAATCGTTCATGGTGATGGAGAGCAGGGAAAAGCGTTGGTGCAAAGCGACGTCAACCTGATTGCATTTACCGGTTCTCAGGAGGCTGGAAAAGATATCATGGCCCGGGCCGCCGGAGGATTAAAGCGCCTGGTCATGGAGTTGGGCGGAAACGACCCCATGATCGTATTAGAAGATGCCGACATCCCGGCAGCTGCCCGTTTTGCCGTTGCAAGCTCGTTTGAAAATGCGGGGCAAATGTGTACAGCGACAGAAAGGATTTATGTCGATGGAAAGGTGGCAGACAGATTTGAAAAATTGGTTACGGAAGTGGCCTCCAGGTATAAAACAGGCCCCTGGAACATGCCCGGAGTGAACATCGGACCCATTATCAACATTGATCAGCACACCATGATTGTAGATCATATCAAGGACGCCGAGGCTAAAGGTGCAAGAATCCTTCTTGGCGGATCCCGGCAACCGGAGCGGTATATCGAACCCACCGTCATTGCCGGTCTCACTCCGGAAATGGTCATGGAAAATAAAGAGACCTTTGGTCCTGTTGTGGCAATGAGTAGCTACTCCACTGTTGAAGATGCGATCGAAAGAGCCAACAACTCTGTTTATGGACTGGGAGCGATTGTGTTCGGGCAAAGGGATGCCCAAAGGGTGGCTGATCAAATGGAAGCGGGAATGGTGGGTATCAATCAAGGGGTTGGTGGTGGCAATGCCCCCTGGGTGGGCGCAAAACAGAGCGGATTCGGTTTCCATGGATCACCTGACGGACACAGACAATTTACCCAGGTTCGGGTCATGAGTTCATAGTCTGGTGAAGGGATAGGGGACACGGATATTGAAACAACATCCCTTTTGATTTTCTTTTTATCTTAAACCAATAGCAAAATAATGGAGACATCATGAAGCAAATCGTAATTACAAAATATGGCAATCCGGATGTATTGAAAATACAAGAAAGAAAGGATCCAAAACCTTCTGCCGGAGAGATTCTCATAAAGGTTAAAGCGATTGGCGTCAACTTTGCCGATATTCTGGCACGAAAGGGACTGTACCCAGATGCGCCAAAGCCGCCTTGTGTCGTGGGGTATGAAGTATCCGGGATTGTAGACAGCGCCGGTCAAGGTGTCGATTCTTCGATAGTCGGCAAATCTGTCATAGCCCTGACCCGATTCAACGGATATT
>JAFDIX010000711.1 GCA_019307805.1 Deltaproteobacteria bacterium
ATATGTTGTCTGGTCCTACGGGCCCAATGGTGAGTGGGACGGCGGCACCGGGGATGACAAGGACATAAAGACCGTTGATCTGTCCGATTACGGCAGCGGGGTCTGTTTCTGCCAGGGGGCCGCCACCTGGAGTGCCACCAAACCGCCGGGGGACGTCCCGGAGGACAGGGTCAGTTATAATTATAATATCGCCGTTTTCAGTCCCCGGGGAATGGCCAATACCCTGGGTTATGTGTATCTCAGCAACAGCAGGCAATCCAGTTTTGCCGTGGGGAGCCCAAGCCGGGCCGGCGGCATTGTCCTCAGGCAATGGTCCGGCGAGGGTTGGGAGTAGGGTGGTCATTGCACTTGGTGCCTCGAAGGCTATCGGGTTGGGTGATTGAAGGATTCAATCCAGTATAGGAATCCTTGCCCTATGGGCAAGGTCAGAGTTCAAGGGCTTTGCCATTTGAACGACCTATTCTTGACGGTCCCGTAAAAAGTCGGGAATCCCGTTAAAACGTCATTCCGGCGAAGGCCGGAATCCAGTGATTCCAGTATGTTCTGGATGCCGGTCAAAGATCCCGTCTTCAGCGGGGATCAAGTCCCCGCAGACAACTACGGGATAGGCCGGCATGACGAATTCGGACTTTTTACGAGTCCATCAAGTATAGTTGCTGCATTAAAAAAATGTAAATAGCACGATGATGCCCCATTACAGAGGGCTCAATAAAGGCCCAGTCCTTTGGGCGGGACTTTTTACCAACCTATTGGTTGATGGAAGGGTTCAAGTTTTAAGTGCACCAAGGTTTTGGATTCTTCGGTAAGTTTTCAGAAAAACAGGGGGTTTTGAGGGAAAGTGTAAAATATTTTTACACCTGATAAATCTTTTGACGAAAAACAGCGGCAAAAAGGCCACCCTGCGAACCCCAAACAATCGTTTTATGATGCAATATCAGCATCCTATCCAAGAAACCCTCTCATGGCATACTTCTTGCCTATAATTACACCTGAAAATTCAAGTATCGCCCACAGATTACCGGTCACAGACGGGGGATTCCATGAGCAAGAAAAATCGAGCGGGGTTTACCCTGATAGAATTGCTGGTAGTGATGGTGGTTTTGAGTGTTCTGGCCACCGTTGCCATTCCCAGCTTTAGCAGGTGGTACCCCAACTACCGGCTCAGGACTGCTGCCAGGGAGATTTATTCTACCTTTCAAACGGCAAGAATGGCAGCTATCAAGACGGGAAACGCGAGCACATTCGGGGCTGTGACCTTTGACACGGGCAATAAGACCTACATGGCATTTATTGATGAAGACGATAATTGGGTGCCCAACGGCACGGAGAGAATCCTGAAGCAGGTCACCCTTCCTGATGATGTGGACTACAATGATATCACTTTGGCATCAGACCGAACTAGATTCAACAGCAGGGGGTTGGTCACCGGTGGGACAGGGTATGTGAAGCTGGTGAATGATAACGGCAGGACCCAGAAAATCACAGTATGGACTGCCGGAAACATAGAGATTGACTAGGGACAACGGAATGGGGAGTGAAGACCATGGGATGTGCCAAACCATTGTTTGAGAAGAGGGTATCCAAAATGATGCAGGAAAATGGTGTCACCCTGGTGGAACTGCTTGTGGCCATGACCATCGGTCTGGTGGTGATGGCGGCCATTTACTCCACCTATATCAGCCAGCAGCAGCAATACCTTGTCCAGGAGCAGGTGTCCGGCATGCAGCAGAACCTGAGGGCCTCCGTCTATTTCATAGCCCGAGAGACCCGAATGGCGGGCTATGACCCCACGGAATCAGGAAATTTTGCCCTTACAAATGTCACCCTGGACGGGAACGGGGACAGCACCATTACCTTTCAGGCCGACTTTGACGACGACGGCACTCTGGGTGCCGATGAAACCATCGCCTACTCCATATTTGACTCCGGTGCGGACGGTATTACCGATCTGGCGAGGAATGACGGTGGGGGAAATCAGCTCCTGGCCCAGGGTGTAGAGTCCCTGGGGCTGGCCTATGCCTTTGATGAAGACGGGGACGGTGAACTGGATACCTCTGGAGGGAATGTGATCTGGGCCGTGGATACGAACGGGGACAACCAGTTGGATCTAAATCTGGACACAGACGGGGACGGTGTCATCAACATCAGCGATGACACGACACCCGGAAACGGCGTGCTCGAAGGGGTGACCCTGGTGGCCCTGGGGCTTCCAAATGTGCCCCTGGCCAACATTCGGGCGGTCAAGATATGGATCCTGGCCAGGACCGACAAGGTCATCCGGGGCTTTCATGATACCGACAGCTATGTGGTGGGCAGAAGGGTCATCACACCAGTCGGCGACGACAATAAGTTCAAACGTCGCCTTTTGACGACAACCGTCAGGTGCCGAAACCTCAATACGTAACCCGGACCAGCCGGAACCAAAGCAGAGATTCATTTCTATGAAACAAAAAGAGGGGCTCATGAATATGAAAGCAAGGATAAAAAGGCAGGAGGGTTTCACCATTATTGAAGTGATAGTGGCCATCTCTATTTTGACTGTGGGACTCCTGGCGGTTGTGGGACTCCTGGCGGTCGCCTCCATGCAGGTCACCGGCATGCACGCCAATGCCCATGCCAGAAACGTGACCGAGGGTATTAACTGGGCCCAGGACAAGCTGGAGGAGCTGATCGCCCTTCCCTATGACGACCCCAACAACCTGGGTTTGATCGACACGGACAATGACGGTCTACTGGGCCTTGGGAACAATATTGCCGCCACGGCGGATTACAGTGAGACCCGGGGGCGATTCACCATCTGCTGGAACATTGCGGAAGACGAACCGGTGGCCAGTTCCAAGACCATCAGGATCTATGTAAACTGGCAGGACAAAGGGGTCACGAAGCGGGTGCTCCTCAATTATATCAGATCAGGATAGTGGTTCAGCGCTATCCTGTTCGAAAGGAACCCTTGGCGATCTTGGCGTCTTGGCGAGAGTTCCGTCCTGGTTCTCGCCCTTATAATACTGGTGCTCCTCACCATCATCGGGATCTCCACATCCACGACCAGTGAGATCGACATCCAGATCGCGGGGAATGACAAGCTCTACAAGAACGTGTTGTACACGGCGGACGCCGGCATAGAACATGTGCGGGCCATGCTCAATGCCCGCCTCATGCTGGACCCTGTCAATGCCAGCAGGATCGCCAAGGGCCAGCCCCCCCTCTGGACCTTTACACTGGACGGATCCCAGGCCGGGATCGCAGCGGCCACGGACGGGGTAGGCGGGGACAATATCGGTGATTTTGAGGGCGGTGCG
>JAFDIX010000712.1 GCA_019307805.1 Deltaproteobacteria bacterium
CAGGATAAAACGGTTTTACGAAAACCTGAACAGGATGGCTGAAAAGTCCTGGCTGAGATTTCTGCTCAAACTTATCAGAAAACCCGAATTGGACTCGTACTATGAAAACCATTACCAGAGGGTAAAGGAGGGACTGGCCGATTGGGATGAAAAGGGAAAAGATCTCCTGTTTCATGGAGCGCCAGCGGCTATCCTAGTCGCATCAAAAGAAGAGGCGAGTTGTCCATCCGAAGACGCCCTGCTTGCAACACAAAACATCCTGCTCGGTGCTCATTCCCTGGGACTGGGAACCTGCCTTGTTGGATTCGCAGTGAGTGCAATGAACAGGGACAGGAAAATCTGTGACGTTATCAAGCTGCCGGAAGATGAAAGAGTGTATGCAGTGATAGCGGTTGGTTATCCGGATGAGAAGTATAAATATGTGACAGGGAGGAAACCCGCTTTGATTCGGACAATAACCCTGCCTTCCTGATTCTGGAGTTGTTTATTCCTAACAGCCTTCTTCAGCCGGTTTGGAGGAAAAGTATCAGACTCGCTCAGGGGATTAACAGATGGGGAGACTAATTGTGGAGAAGTGTAGACCCAAAACCATTTTATTATCCAGAAAGGAGATACTCATGTCTGAACTGAAACAGAAAATTATGGCAAAAATAGATCGTCCGACCTTATCTGCCCTTTCCACCATCACGGAAGACGGGAAACCCTGGGTCCGTTATTGTACCCCCATGGCTGACGAGAACCTGACCATCTGGATGGCCACGTTTGTCAACTCACGCAAGGTGGCCCAGATCCGTAAAAACCCGGAAGTCCATCTGGTCACTGGCGTCACCGATATGGAGACGGCGGAGTCGTACCTTCAGATTCAAGGCAGAGCCGAGATCCTGACCGATGAAAAGACCAAAAAGGCGGTCTGGAATGATCACCTTAAAAACATCTTCTCAGGCCCTGACGATTCCAATTACTGCGTCTGCAAGATCACGCCATACCGTATCGAATACCAGGGTATGGGAATGGTCCCTCCGGAGGTGTGGGAGGTTTAAACTCAAGAGCCTTTAGAAAATTGAGGGGTCGCCTCGCCTGATGAAGGCCTTTGCACTCTGTTTTCCATAACCGGACCCACGGAACTGAGGTGGTCCGAGCGGGCCATTACCATTGAATAATCCTATGAAGAAAAAATATACGGGGGGTTATATGTCTTCTTTTGAAGGGTTCTCAACAGAAACGCTCAAATTCTTTGAAGAGCTAACACAGAACAACACCAAAGTATGGTTTGAAGCACATCGGAGCGTCTATGACCAATATGTACTGGAGCCAGCCAGGGGATTTGTAGCTGCCATGGGGGAGAAGCTGCATAACTTTCCCATCCGAATAAATGCAATCCCCAAGGTCAACCAGAGTCTCTTTCGGATCAACAGGGACACCCGGTTCAGCCACGATAAAAGACCCTACAAGACAAACCTGGGGATCTGGTTCTGGGAAGGGACCCGGAAGCGGATGGAATGTTCGGGTTTTTATTTCCACCTGGGGGACGGTAAATTGATGCTCGGCACGGGTATACACCTCTTTTCCAAAGAGCTTTTGCAGTTATTCAGGGATGCTGTTACCGACAAAAAACGTGCCCTGTCCTTAGGGGCAGCGGTAAATAAGATTTCCGAAAAGGGATATATCATTGGAGGAAAGCATTATAAGAGATTACCTCGGGGATATGATGCCTCCCATGGGCAAGCAGAATTCCTTCTTTTTAATGGTCTAACGGCAAGGATCGAGGAGGATACTCCCGAGGAGTTGTACTCCTCTTCCATTGTTGAATATGCCTTTTCCCACTACAAAAACATGTATCCCCTTCATGAATGGTTAACAAAAGCAATTGGCTAACCATGATCCCGGTTAAGTAAGGGCAGGGAATTCAGCCAGGCCCTGGGGAGAAGTCCCGGGGATGAATTCGAACCTGTTCGGCCGCGCCCAAAACTGATAGTGGTCTTTCAACTTACCGTGGAGGAGCGGGATCTCCGCAGCAGTCTCGATCACGAGACCGTGGTTAGAGTGCACCGCATGGTGGAGTAGGCATTACCGCGCGGTATTGATGAGGCTGAAGGTTTTCATGAACGTCCTGGAGCTCCGGTTGAGGTATTTGCGTTCGTGGGAGCACGATATGCTTATCGTACAACCAGGGGATAATCGACGCACTCAGGCGGGAGAACTTCTACGGTGTGGGCATCCTGGATCTGGCAATAGTGGTTTCAGAGGCAAATCAGTCGGCACGCATCCATCGGCTTCTTGACCTAAAACCAGAGCAATTCTACTTTCTTTCCAGAAATGATAGTTGATAGGGCGCATGATTATTTGTAATATTGGGAGTGAGAGGACGTGACTGATTTGGAAACGCAGGTACTAATCATCGGTGGTGGCGCCACGGGAACCGGTCTGGCCCGTGACCTGGCCTTACGGGGTGTTCAATGTATTCTTGTGGAAAAGGAGGATATTAATGCTGGCGCATCAGGTGGAAACCACGGTTTGTTACACAGCGGTGCCCGCTATGTTTCTAATGATCCCGTGCGGAATTCCGATCCAGGAGATTTCCCGCGAAGAGGCCTTTGACAGAGAACCGGGCATTTCTGAAAAATTGATTGCAGCCTATCTTACTGAAGATGGCGCAATCGACCCATTCAAGCTTTCCCTTGAAAACCTTGCCCAGGCACAAAGCCTTGGGTGTATCTTCCTGCAGCATGTGAAAGTCATTGGATTCGAGATACGGAAAAATCGCGTTGAGACCGTTCATGTACTGGACACTGAATCAGGTCAACAGAGACTTATCAAGATCGATCAGGTGGTAAACGCTTCAGGGGTGTGGGCTGCTGAAGTTGCCGCCCTCGCAAATATCCCTATCAAAATGCTTTATTCCAAGGGGAGCCTTCTCGTTACTGCTCACAGGTTATCACACCGGGTGATAAACCGTTTGCGTCCCCCTTCAGACGGCGATATCCTGGTGCCAGGGGGGACGGTGTCGATTCTTGGTACCACATCCGTACGGGTTCATTCGTTGGATAATGTACGCCCCACCGTTGACGAGGTGGACCTGATAGTTGACGAACTTGCCGAGGTGGTCCCGGGTCTCCAAGAAGCCCGATATGTTCGTGCATATTCCGGCGTGAGGCCGCTCATTCAGGCTCAAAAATCTGGCGATGACCGAGCTGTGAGTAGAGGGTTTACTGTATTTGACCACACCCATGATGGCTTGGAGAATTTTACTACCATTACCGGGGGAAAGCTCACCACTTACCGGCTTATGGCAGAAAAAGCAGCTGACCTCGTCTGTAAGAAGATAGGTATTTCCTCCCCTTGCCTGACTCTAACTGAGCCTCTTGCTTCTGTCAAAAAGGGCAAATGGACAGAGCCGGGATTGAGCCCGCGAGTATGGCTGAAAGAACATGCCTCGCGAAAGCCAATCCTTTGTGAGTGCGAAATGATCCCCGAAGATATCATCGATGATATTGTAGAGACCATCAGAAATGAAAATGGAACCTCGAGTTTCAAGGCGGTTGCAGCGCGAAGCCGAATGGGTAAAGGTCTCTGCCAGGGGACGGTCTGCGGAATGAGAGTCACCTCACATTTGTATGAACAGGGCATACTCCACTCAGATCAAGGCCTGGTAAATATCAAGGAGTTTCTTGGCGAACGCTGGAAAGGGGAACGTAGTGTTCTTTGGGGCGAACAGCTCATTCAGGCCGGCTTTAAGGAAGCCTTGTATTGCGGGCTCTTGGATCTGGAACTTTAGCCCGGATTGAAAAAGGGGAAATGGTCATCGGAATGCCCAACTTAGATCCTCTAAAATGCGATTTACTGGTTATTGGCAGGGGCATGGCTGGTATGGCGGCTGCTCTTTTCGCTGCGAACAGAGGACTTTCTACTGTACAGGTGGGCATGACCGGCGAGATCGTTTTTGCC
>JAFDIX010000130.1 GCA_019307805.1 Deltaproteobacteria bacterium
AGAATGATCTTGCGCAATTGCTCTTCCGTTGCTCCCTGCTTGCAAACCCGGATCGACCTCCTCTTTTCTATCACTTCATAAAAATCCATATTCCCCTCCCTCTTTCCATAACCCATAATCACCACACCATTTCTTTATCATTCAAAATTCAAAATTGAGAATTGGATATAATTAATCCTATTATTGTCCTCCGCCTTCCTTGGCGCGCCATAGCCCCCAGGGCGACGGCGGCCACATTCCAAGCATCCTACTCATTCAAAGGGCGGACCTCGAGGAAATCGATAACCGTATCCTCTGTTCTATTGGTAGGCCGGGCTTTTCTCCTGAGTCTCCTCACCTCTTCGTGAAGTGAATCAATACCGCTTCTGCCGGCCACAAAAATAGCGGTTGCACAGGCACATGCCCATCCAACAATCAACCTGTCCATGGGGTTCTGGTGAGCTCCAACGAGCAGAAATATGACAGCCCCTAAGATGAGAATAATCATCCCAAAACGCATAAAGAAAAGAGCTAGTCTTGGTTCCATTTCACCCCTCCCCTTCCCCCTGGCGGCAAAGCCGGGTTAGAACCAGCCTTACCCGACAGGGCACGTGTCACAAACCAAGCTGATCGAACCACGCGATTATTTCGTCAGCCACCTGTTTCCACCCCGGCTCTAACATCATATCGTGGGCCATGTTGGTAAATATATGTGATTTGGCGTTGTAGGCCTTTGCAGTGGCCTCTACTTCTTGAGATGAAAAAATCCTGTCATTTTCCGCCCCCAATACCAGCATGTTCGTCTGTACTTTTTCGGGATTTGGCAAAGTGAACGCCACCATGTCCAGAAAGGCCAGATAGGATTCATCTTGTATGAGCGCAAAGTACTCTTCCAGCTTTGTCTCGGTTATTTCTTCCGAGAAAAATGCCTCCCGGGTGAGACGGGGTTTGCCTACAATATGATACATCCGCAAACAAAGATTGGCCTTTAAAAACTGCAGGGGATGACGGAAGGCAATTTTCAGGGTTGCCCCAAGAGCGCCCCGAACAGGTACGGAAGCCAGTAATACTGCAGCCGGGGCAGCATTTTTTTCCAGATACTTTTGCACTACCAGCCCGCCCATCGAGTGGCCGACCAATACTGGTGCTTCCGGCATCTGGCTGACGGCTTTTTCAACGTCTGATACATATTCAGTTATGCGTGCCCAGCGAAGATGCTCCCTGCCCTCGCTTTCGCCATGACCTCGAAGGCTTAAGGCATATGAATGGAATCCCCTTTCAGAAAAATATGGCAGAAAATATTCAGCCCAACACCATGCGCCATGCCAGGCACCATGAAGAAATAGCACAGGGGACCGTTTTCTGCCTGATATTGCTCTCTCTTCAAGAAGCTCCAACTCCATGGCTGCTTACCCCCTTAATCCTATTCAATTGATCAATTATATTTCGGTGGTCTGTTCTGTCTCGCATGCTTTGGGTATCTTTTCTTGTTCCCCGCACAGCGCTTTGCGCCCTGCTCTTTCTGCCTCCTGTCCTCCACCACCTACCCTCCGTCCTCTGACTTCTGTCCTCTGTCCTTTGCTCTCCGTCCTCCCTGGGCGCCATAGCCTGTAAGGCGACGGCGGCTACCTTCCGCCCTCCCACCCCAGCCTATTAAGGAATTCCAGCCCGAGTTGGACGTATTCTTCTCCAAAAGTATTCCTGATATACTGCACTCCCTCGGGAGAGGTCAGGCTTCGGGACAGGATCTCTTTCAGTATTGCTCTCTCCTGTTTATTAAGCAGTAAAAAGCCCCCAGTTTCAGCACCGAGCCCATTGCTGCCGATGTCTTCATCGGGCATGTGCATCTCCTTTTCCTGATTCTTAACCGATAGGTTCTTTACGGTTTATCTTCCCTCACACAATACCTCACACCTTTCTCCGGTTCTCACATTAACAAACGTTGCTTTTAGGCCATAACCGTCGGCCCTCCCCTCTATAAAAACCACCCTATCCCCCTGGAGCACATTCAGACAAAATGATTTGGCCTTAAAGACATGCCCGTTGATGACAAAGGTATCATCATCCACCGAGGACTCTACCGTGTATTCTTTTCCTTCTCCCTTTCTGTACTCATCCGCCGCCTCCGCCAGAGAAAGAGGGCCCGGTACCGTGACAGAACAGATGAGACCGAAAACGAGCGTTAGCCACAACAGATTAAATTTTTTCATGTTTTCCTCCTGTGGACTTTGTTATCGGCCCATATCCAAACGGCCGGTCATTCATTCTGTAACTTCGGTGTTTCCTTTCTCTCGGATCTAATATAAAAATACCTGACCCGCCGGGGCAACACCTCGATCGTGGTTGGCGTAGCCCCAAATATTTCGCCATCCGGCAGCAGTACTTTTTGAGGAACGGTGCGGACTACGGCCCTTTTGCCTCGCAATATCCGGACTCTCGGATTGGTGGAGTGCGTGCCTTTAAAAAGTTTTGGAAATGTGGTGAGCAGGCTCAACCGGCTCAGGGGGGATAAAATGACGGCATCGAAGTAGCCATCATTGATCTGCGCTTCCGGCGCCATCAGCATGTTGCCCCCGGTATATCTGGAATTGCAAAACTCCACGAAACAGTTCCGCCCCCTGAATAATGTGCCGTCGATTTCCAGTTCCATCCGGTGAAATTGCAGGTTAACCGTCCGGTGGAATACTCCGATCACATAGCTCAAATCACCGGTCCAGCCGAAACGGGCGGCAGTCTGGGCCACATCCGTCACAAAACCAAACCCCATCAAATTAACAAAATAGAAGAACTCTTTTCCCTGGGTGAAACGACACACATCAACGTCTAATGTTTTCTGCCGGGCGATGGCGGCAATACCATCAGCCATGGAATGAATATTCAGATCTTTGGCAAATGAGTTGCCTCGGCCTACCGGAATAATGCCCAAAGGTGGAATTTGTTGATCCGGATGGAATTTAAGCAGTCCATTGAGGAGGTGGTAGTTGGTCCCATCGCCGCCCAGGGCAACCAGGGCATCAAATTGGGTTAAAGACAGCTCCTGGACAATCTTGAGAGCATGGGCATGGTACTGTGTTTCAAACACTTCTGAGTGAATATCTAACGCCGCCAATTGATCAACGACCCCCGGGATAGTATGAGATCTGTTTTGGCGACCAGTCGGCGGTTTCGCAACTAAGGCAATTCTCATTCCAGTACCCTGATATTGTTCTCGATATTGTCATCAGGCCACCCCTGTAACGGAAAAAAGAAAAGAAAGAGCACCATGAGCATCGTTACAGGACCGCAGCTTCTCATCATAGACCTCCAAAAGCCGTCATTCCCCTTGAGCATCATGGTGCCCCTCTTTTGCTTTCCGAACCCGGTGCTCAGGGCCCGATACCCTAACTATTCTTGTTGCCGTAACTGTTATAGCTCACCTTATCAAAAGCGAGGTCTTCCTGTTTATATGGGACCATGTCTTCATCCGGATATCCTACCGCAATCATACACTCTACCTCCAGATTGTCCGGAAGCCCGAGAAGCCCTGCGATATAGTCCCTTGAAGACGTACTGTCGTCGTAATTGTTGCCCTTCATATGGGCCCACCTGCTGCCAAGTCCCATGGATTGCGCAGCATACTGCATGGTGACCGCAGCAATGGAGCAGTCCTCAATCCACAGGTGGGATGCTGAAGGGTCTGCACAGACGACTATCGCTACTGAGGCATCCTTGACAAATGCCGCCCCGCCGGGTTTTGCAACGGAAAGTTTTTCAAGTAATTCTTTGTCTCGAACAACAACAAACTCCCATGGCCTTGACCCTTTCCCGGAAGGTGCTCGCAAAGCGGATTCAATAATTTCATTCACTTTTTCCAGTTCCACCTCTTGAGAGGTGTACTTTCTTACACTTCTTCTTTTCCTTGCCAGTTCAACAAACATCGTCGCTCCTTTCGTCTTTTTCATTTACTGTTTAGATGTGAGAATTGAAAATGCTCCGTCCCTTACCCATAACCTCTCAGTGTTCACTTGTCAGTAAACAACCCCGCCCAAAGGACGGGGCCTTGATTGCGCCCCCTGTAAGGGGGCATCATCGTAGCATTTACATTTTTTTAATTCAGCAACCATCTTTATGTGCTCGCAAAAAGGAATAAACCCCGTCACTCCGGCGAAAGCCGGAGTCCAGAAACGACAGAAGATACTGGATTCCGGCTGCAGTTTATCCCGGACATAGTGCGGGGCCGGAGGCTTTAGCGACGGCTCATTCCCAATTCCGAATTCTCTTTTCCCCTTAATCTCTTTTCCTATTTAACAAATCAACCAATCATGCCCTTTCGGTCCTTCCACCCCTGTCAGCCTCAGGCTGATTCATCCCCCATCCCCCCCGAACTCCTTCCTTTGAAAAAACGATCTGCCACAACTGGTTTTGGCGGGCCCGAAAGCTCCCTGCACACGAAAGTAGATAATAACACCACATCCGGTAGAAAAAGCGGTCATAGGCCTCTTTGATCCTGTCCCAGTTTTGGGTAAAGTTTCGGTACCATGCCATCAAAGTCCTGTCATAATAATGTCCAAAGCTATGCCAATCTTCGAGTACAAACAGGCCCTCGGATGCCGTGGTGATCTGCTGGGCAGATGGAAGCATGGAATTGGGGAAAATATACTTATTGATCCATGTATCTGTGTCATGCACCGAGGTATTCGATCCAATTGTGTGAAGCAGAAAAATCCCATTCTGTGAGAGGCAACGGGCTGCGACCTCCATGTATGTCCGGTAGTTTTTGACCCCGACGTGCTCGAACATCCCCACGGACACGATACGGTCGAAGGTATCATCCAGGTCCCTGTAGTCCATTAGTTTGATGCGCACGGGAAGTCCTTTACATCGCTCCCTGGCCAACTGCACCTGTTCCTTTGAAACCGTAATCCCCGTTACTTCGACGCCGTGAGTTGCCGCCGCATACCGGGCAAAACCACCCCACCCGCAACCGATGTCCAGGACCCTCATGCCGGGCTCAAGCCCCATTTTGCTGCAGATGAGATTCAGTTTACTTTCCTGGGCCTCGTCAAGCGTTGCGGCCTTGTCCCAATACCCGCAAGAGTAGTTCATCCCCTTGTCGAGCATGATAGAAAAAAGGTCATTGCCGATGTCATAATGGCGCTTGCCGATATCAAAAGCCCTGGACCGCCGCTGTCGGTTCGTGAGCCTGGAGCGGATGACCGCCGGCAGAACTCCCATGGATCTCTTCGCATGCCTATCCAGCCCGGCATGCAGTGTTTTATCGAAAAACTGATCCAGCGCCTCGCAGTCCCACCAGTCCTCCATGTAGCTCTCACCCAGGCCCAGAGATCCTCTGCTTATTACCAGACTGTAAAATCCCGGGTTTCGGACCTTGATATCCCAGGGCCGATCCCCGTTGACCCGAACATCGGCACTGGCGAGGATTTGCTCTAAGATCTGTTTTTCGCTGTTGCCCTTGATGTGCCCCATGGTATCCTTTGTGTTTAGGCCCTCCTCTCCCAGGGTTTGGATATCCCGAGGTTGTTGGTGTCCGGGGGCAGGACGATCAATGATTTTACTGCCACGGATTCTCTCACGGGTCTCGCTTTCATGAACTCACCTCCCGCTTCATTTTCTCAATAATTCCAGTTTCCTCGACGTAGGGGATCACCAAACGATATTTGGCTCTGGTCATCGCGACATATATCAGAGAAATAAGCCTTCTTCGGTTTTGAGCCGTGGGGTGAATGCGGTCCATCCCGATCAGGTACGCGAGATCAAAATCCAGGCCTTTTGAACTGTGGATACTGATAAGGGATACCCGATCCGTGGTTACGTCATACATCTCCTTGGATCTCACATCCTGGGAGACCCACGTGGTCGGGATGCCGGCCGAATTCAGCCGATTGAGAATCCGCATGGGGATTGCCCTGTTGTCATAGGCGAAGCGGTCCAGGCCATAGACCTTGTCATCATATATGATAGCGATCTCTGATCTCTTGTACTCCCGGTCTTTTATGCTTTCTTCCAGATCTCTGATCAGAAAATCCTCGATACTATCGTTGTCCTGGAATTGGCGAAGTTCCGGCGGTTCACCGCGAAATTCAAAATCATCCGGCAAAAGAGGGAGCTGCTTGCCGGCCCGTGGTCCCTCACCGATGAATCGCTGTGTGAATTCGAAGATCTGGCGCGTATTTCGGTAAGCCTTTTTGAGATGGTGTGTGCGCCCACTGGCCTTAATCCCGAGGGACTTCCAGGAGGGCCTTGCCATGTAAAGGTCCTGGTAATTATCGAGGCTGATAACCAGGTCCCCTTCAGGCCGGAGAATGGACAGAAGGAGCCCGAGCATTTCGGTATTGAAGTCCTGCCCCTCGTCAACCAGTATGGCGTCAAAGGGGCCTATCGATGAATGACCGCTCTGGACCTTTTCCAGGGCCTCCCGGGTGACCAGTGCATAGTACTCTGAATCTTCATTTTCAAAATGCACGGATTCTTCCAGTACCCCGGAGCAGAGTTCGTAAAAATGGTAAACGTGAATTCCGTTGTCAGAGGTTCCCAGGCCCTTCTCCTGTATGAGTCGCTTCAGATAGCTGACCAGGGTGATGTTGTAGCACACCAGCAGTATTTGTTTGATTTTAGGCTGGTACTTGTAAAGGTGGCTGCAGCGGTGGACCAGTAAAAGAGTCTTTCCACTCCCGGGCGGCCCTTTGATGATCTGGTGACCAGGCTCCATTCGAAGTGCAAGCCTGGCTTGTGCCTCGTCAAGGGCCTGAACCGACCTCTGAAACTTCGATTTCCCCGATCCGGGCCGAGGGGGCAATGCTATTTTTACCTCCGGCCAGATGATGAAACCGAGGGTATCCACCTCCTTTGCTGTGATCCCACTGAAGGGGAATGGTAAGACGGCTGAAATTTTATCATTAAATTTGCGCCCGGATCGGTCACGAAGGATTTCCCCGGCCGAATCAAGATCATCCCGAAACAGGGTGCTTTCAGATTCTACGAACCATTTAAATCTGCTTTCGGTATATTCTTTCCGGGATATGTTGGGGAAGGCCACCATCCTGCCGATTGGTACCTTCACGTTCCCTGCATGATGGGGATGATCCGAGATAAATTCAGGAAACTCCTGCAACTTGTCTTTGAGAGCGTTCACATAACCTCTGGCCTGCCTGTCGGGATTCGATTTTTTCAGCTTTTTTCCTGAAGCAAGGATGGTGAATTGATGGGGGTTGTAGGAGATGATCTGTTTGGCCGCCCAGTCTTTGACTTCTATGACAAGGAGTCCGAGTCTTTTGCTGAAAAGGATGAAATCAGGTTCTGCACCGGAAGTGCCGATGCTCGGCTCATACCAGCAGATAAAATCCTTGTGGGGTCTGGCAGCTTCTTTTAAAAAGCGAAAAACCCTCTTCTCACCCTCTGTGGCCTTCTCATAACCCTCAATGTCGTTAGGATGCATCCTGGCCATGATTTGGCCTTCTCTTACAGTTTAAGTCCTTTACCGCGAACCCTTGGCAACGAAGGAGATGGGGTATCCTCGGCTTTCCCGAAGGGTAAATAAAATGGCAACTTTTCATTCGCTTCATGATGTCA
>JAFDIX010000713.1 GCA_019307805.1 Deltaproteobacteria bacterium
TCAACGGCGTCGAATCCGGCCTTTTTGGCGCGGGCTGCCGCCGCTGCAAAGTGATCGATAATCCCGGGGATTTCTTCCGGTTCCAGGGCCCTTGGTGTTTCCCTGGTTAACCTGGACGCGATGGCTGAGGCGGAAACCGGAGTCTTCCCCCCGATCATAGCGGAGTGGGTATAGCGACCGGCCTGATAAAGCTGGGCGGCAATCTTTGAACCTTCCTTTTGGACGGCTTTGGCAAGGCGTGCCAGCCCCGGGATATATCGGTCATCATCAATGCCTATCATGCTTGACATTCCGCCGAGTTCATCAATACGACAACCGCCCACAACGATCAGACCCACCCCGCCCTGGGCCCGCCTGACATAGAAATCCACCAGTTTGTCGGTCACTTCACCCTCAGGAGTGTAGCGCAGATGCATGGCGGTCATAACGATCCTGTTTTTCAACAGCATGGTGTTGACTTCATTCTTGATTCCTTTAAAATGAGAGGGTGCCCTCTTTTTTTTATCAATATTTACAGTGCTTCAACCCTGCATCGGATATAACGGTGCAAAGGGGTCCCCGCAATCCGATCTCGATGGGTGCTTTTAGACAGCCTGTTGGCATTGGCTCCGTATATGTCCCCCTGATACACCAGCCCGAACCCGTGGGGAATCATGATATACCCCGGCCTTGTCGCCTTTGTCACTTGGAGCTCAATTTTTTCTTCCCCGGCCTCGGTCGTTACCTTGACTGTCTGACCGTCACTGAACCCGAGCTTCTCCGCATCCCCGGTGTGCATGAGGGCCGTGCACGCCCGTTTCCCTTGATTCCACGCAGGGTCACGCATCTGGGTGTTGGCGTTGTAGTCCATGTGGCGGCCCGAGGACATGATGAACGGGTACACATCCTCACCCTCTTGAAGTCTTTCTGATTCCAGGGCCGGATCGAGTTCTTGAATCCAGTCCGCCATCTCCGGCACATCCATGTTGATTCGACCGTCTTTGGTATCCAATGCCTGGAAGTGGTCCCAGTGATCCCTATCGGCCTGTCCGACCCAAAGCCCCTCAGGGTGTTTCAGGACCGCCTGGAAAACTTCTTCTCCAAGACCGGGCCCGGGATGAAATCCCATCCGGGCAGCCATTTCTTGAACTGCGGGCGGCAGGTTTTGTAGCAGCCCCCAAAGGAAACCCAGGTGGCCTGATCCCAGTTTCTTTCCGAGAGTCTTGGCCAGGATATAGGGCATGCCCTTTCCGGCCCCAGGATTATGCTGTAAAAATTCCATAAGGGCCGTACCGAACTGTAACCGATCTCCTTTATCAGCCGTTTCATAGAGGGCTTCAGGGATGTCAGGCACCAGACCCAGGCGATCGGCCAGCCGCAGAAATATCTCACCGGCTTCAATCTGCTCTCCCACGGGTTCCACCACGGGCCGGCGCATCTGCAGGAATAACCCCGGGAAATCGCCAATAACCTCAACACCGCCGTCCCAGGACTCATAGGCTGATAGGGCCGGGAGCACATAATGGGAAACCGCCGCGGTCTCGGTCATGGTGATGTCCACGGTCACCAGAAGATCCAGTCTTTTGAAGGCCTCCTCATAGGCTGATGTATCGGCAAAAGACCTTAGTGGGTTGGTGCCGCTCACGATTACCGTGCGAAGCCTTTTCGGATGGTCTGTCATGATTTCTTCAGGCATGACATTTGGCGGATATGTTCCCGTTATTGCCGGGTAATCGCTTGCAACGGTACGCCAGAGACGGGCCTCTCGTTCATCCGGGGTTTCTCTTTTTCTCCCCCCGCCACCGCGCAGGCCAACGGGAAAAACATTTCCTCCCTCCATCCCGATCCGTCCGCAGATTGCCACCAAGACGTTTTGAAGATAGGAGACCAGGGTACTGTGCCGGTTCATGAGGACGCCCAGATCACTGTGATGGCTGGATTTACGGGTGGTAAAGAGACGGCAGATCTCTTTGACTTGTTCATAATCCAGTGCACAAATATCTAGGGCGGATTTTGCATCGAAATCCGTGAACCAGGAACGGACGGCATCAAGTCCTCTGACGTGTTTTTCAATGTAATCCCGGTCGTGCCACCCCTCCGTCAGGATGATAGTGATCATGGCCCGGTAAAAAAGGGCGTCCGTTCCAGGGCGAATGGCCAGATGCATATTGGCGATCCTGGCGGTTTCCGATTTCCGGGGATCCACGACTACAAGCAGCTTATTCGGGTCCTTGCTGATTTTTGTGAATACACGGCGCGCCTGGGGCGTGTGGTGACTCACCATGGGATTCCATCCCACCGCCAGTAGCATATCCGTTGCATCAAGGTCTGGTACGGTATGAAGATGCTGGTTGCCAAAGGTCTTCCCGTCCACCCAGAATCTGCCCGTAAGTTCCTGCGCCAAGGCACTGTAAAAATATTGAGAACCCAGCCCTCTAAGCACATTAACAGCAAAAGCACCCTGGGATGGGCAGCCAACATTACCATTGCCCATCATCAAGGCAAGAGAGCGCGGCCCATGTTCGCCCACTATGGCGGAGAGTTTCTCGGCCACCTCTTCAATAGCCTGCTCCCAGGATATTTTCTCAAAAGTGTTCCCGACCCTTTTAAGTGGGTGCGTAAGGCGCTCGGCATGGTGCTGATAGTACCTGATGTTCAATCCCTTGCGGCAGACGTAACCCTCGCTGCGGGGATTGTCCTTATCTCCACGGGCCTTCAGAATGCGGTTGTTCTCAACCAGAACTTCGAGGCCACAGAGATTGCCGCACAAAACACAGGTTGTTTTTTTCCATTCTTCCATGCTTTTCTCGCTGCAGATGAATCCTTCTGCGTGCACGACTCGTTGTTTCCGGGCTCACCCCTTTTTTAGTCTTTTTGCCAGAAATTCCTTAACCCTGGGAGGCGGTTTTATTTCGGAGCGCGGTTCAAGGGCCATTGCTTCGGACGCGGTTCAAGGGCCATTGCTTCGGTGGTGCAAGTTGGGACGCAGACACCGCAACCCAGGCAGATGTTTTCCTCTACCTCGGCCACGTCTTCTTCGCTGATACTGATAGCGTCCATGGGGCATCTTTCCTCACAGGTTCCACAGCCGATGCATTCCTCGGAATTCACATGTGCCACGTGGCTTGAAGCGGAAATTGCGTGAAGCCCGGTCTTCTTCTTGGTCTCAAGAAAGACACAGCAGCACCCGCAGCAATTGCAGATGGTGCTCATATGCCCATCAATGTTGTCTGTGGCATGTACCAGTCCTTCATCGTTTGATTTCTCCAGGATACCGAGGGCCTCCTCAGGGGTTATTTCCCTGGCCATGTTCTGCTCGACCATATACCGGCCCATGGAACCGAAGTGCAGACAGGTTTCCAAGGAAAAGTCACATCCCTCCCCAATGTTTCTTTTCATTTGGCGACACCCACAGTGTCCGACCGCACAAAATGACTGTTTTTCTACAATGGGTTTAAGGGCATCAAAGGGGAGCACCTGGCTTGGGTTCCGCAGGGTCCGGGATAGGGGAATTGCCCTCATCACCGGTATCTCTCTGGCCATTTCCTCGCTATAGGGGCCTTCTCTGTATTTCAGCCACAGCGGGCTCAGCTTGCGGGCCTTTTCTGTATCCTTTCCCCCCCAGAAAGGTGTTTCCGCCCATCCGACGACAGAGGGGAGAAGCCTGTATTTTCGATCCTTGCCCGTGTGCTTGCTGGTAAATACCGTCCCGCGTTTCACCAGGCCG
>JAFDIX010000131.1 GCA_019307805.1 Deltaproteobacteria bacterium
TCTGGGATACCTTAAGATTTAAAGGAAAGCCCGCGCAACATCGACTCAATCCAGAAGCAACCGAACGCATGCATTCGCGACAAGATGCTGGATGCTGGTTTCTGGATGCAGGCCACAGCGATTCAGCCCCCTTATTTCATACTTGACAAGCAAGTGTTCCTTAGGTAATTCATTCATAGATAAGATTTAAATTCACATACATGAATTTGGCTATGGGCTTGGTAAAATCTGCAGACCGCGCTTTTCAGATACTCAGGTACATCTCCGGGACAAACGATGGGATGAACCATAAGGAGCTCTCCGGAGCGCTCCATATTCCGGGAAGCAGTCTTTCCGCCCTGCTTTCCAACCTTGTGGATCGCGAATATTTGTCCTTTGATCATATGAGCAGGCGTTACCGAATGGGGCCTGAGATCCTGTACCTTGCGGGCCGGTATTTGGCAGGCCTTGATATCGTTGCTATTGGACAGCCCATTCTCAGGTCCCTCGTTGAAGCGACAAGAGAGTCTGCCCTGCTGGCCGTCAGAAAAAATGGTCATATCCAGATAGTGATGAAGGAAAACTGTTCGGAATCCATTCAGCGGGTCATCGAAGTGGGTGAGAGGACCCCTCTTTATGCCACGGCTGCGGGAAAGGCCATTCTCGCACATCTCAATGAAGAGGAGATGGAGAATTATTTCTCCTCCGTCACCTTGAAACCCCTCACCCAAAGGACGATCACGGAAAAGGGCGTGTTAATGGGCCAGATTGAAAAGATCCGCTCCGGTGCCATTGCCTATTGTCACCGTGAAAATGATGAGCACATCATTGCCATGGCAGCGCCCGTATTTGATTTGCATGGTTGCGTGGTCGCATCCATTACCGTTCCTGTACCCGCTGTTCGATTTGGAAAGGAAAAGGAAAAAAGTATCGCACCGGCCCTGAGAGAGGCAGTGAAAAACTTCTCCCACAAACTGGGCTTCCAGGCAAACTAACCCTTTTGGGGGCAACAGAGAAATCCCGATCCACACAAGATTTGGCGCAAGGAGAAGATATGGAGAAGGGCAAAATGACCCATCGGGAGATTATCGACGGCTGGCATCCCTTTACCCATGAAGAAATCAACCGCTATGTGGACAAAGGATTCTGGCGCAATCTGACCGTGTGTGATCTGTTGGATAAAAATGCGGCCATCACCCCTGACAAACTTGCATTTGCCGATGACACAACGGAAATCACCTGGAAAGAACTGCAGGAAAGGTCCAACAGAATCGCCCTCCACCTCAAAAAAGCCGGGGTGGAATATGGTGATTTTTTTGTGCTCCAGATGACCAATGTGATTGCGTTTTTCTACCTCTTTTTCGGGCTCAATCGAATCGGCGCCGTCCCTGTGATGGGTCTCCCACGGCACAGGAAGCTGGAAGTGAATCATGAGATAGGACTCCACAGGGCCAAGGGAATCTGTGTGATGGCGGGGGAGAAATTTGATTTTGTGGGTATGGTGGAAGGGATAAAGGATCAACACGCATACCTGGAAATTTTTTTGGTTGCCGGGGGCGAGGCACCACAAGGATGGCAGAACCTCGACGAACTTCTAGGCCGGCACATTGAAGAGGAATATACACCCGGCTACCTCGATGCCTTCAGACCGGACCCCAATGATATCTGCTGTGAACAGCTCTCCGGAGGCACGACCGGTCTCCCCAAGGGAATCCCCCGGACCCACAATGACTATATCTGTCAGTGGGAGGGGTACGGGAGGATCGCCGGGTATACCGAGGAGTCCGTGGCCCTTATACCCATACCGGTTGGGCACAACGCCGCCTTTATCACCCTGAGCGGTCCATCCCTGTTCATGGGGGCGACCGTTGTGCTGACGAAATCCCCCCGGCCGAAGGAAAGCTTTGAATTGATCCAGAAGTACGGGGTCACCCACACTTTGTTGATACCGGTCCAGGTGAGCTATTGGAGGGATGCCGGAGAGGTTCGAGACCTGTACGATTTATCATCCCTGCGGGTGATGGGGGTGGGCGCTCAAAAGTTGAGGCCTGAGCTTGCCGAATGGGCCCTGACAGACCTGGAGGTGGATCTGGTCAATCATTTCGGGATGGCCGAAGGGCCCATGGTGTGCAACCGCTGGAACTGCCCAAGGGAACCCCAGATGTACACGGTGGGCTTCCCCATGGTCCTGGGCCCCGAGGCCCGGATAGAGATCTTTAATGACCGGAACGAAGAGATGGAAACCGGGGAAATCGGAGAACTGGTTGCCAACGGGTTGCTGAATCTCAGGGGGTACTTCAGGAACCCGGAAGAGAATGCAAATGCCTTTGATGAAAAGGGCTTCTTTCATACCGGGGACCTCATGTCCCGAAGGCCCGACGGACGGTTTGTCGTGGAGGGCCGAAAAAAAGACATGGTCAATCGGGGGGGCGAAAACGTCTATCCCGAGGCGGTTTCCAAATGTGAGGTATGTGGCGGTGGTGGGCATGCCCGACTATAAACTGGGTGAAAAACTCTGTGCCTTTATCCAGCCCAATGAGGGCCGGACCATCACCTTTGACGAGATGAAGAAGCACATGGAAGAGCATGGGGTCGCGGTCTTTCAATGGCCTGAAAGATTGGAGATCCTGGAGGGCTGGCCCCTGACGGCGGTCAACAAGATTGACAAGCGACGCCTGCGGGTCTTCATTACCGTAAAGCTCTATGAAGAAGGGGCCATAGAGAAGGAATTCGGCAACGAGTATCTGGAACGGGAGAAGATATCCATTGATGATGTGGTATCTGGAAAGGAAAAGATCGAACTGACAGGGACACCGATTTAGGAAGGTGGAAGGCGGAAGGCGGAAAGGAAAATTAGACAGGATTTACAGGATAAACAGGATGTGTTTCTTTTTTTGCCTTTCCGGAAGAAAGGCAAAAATGGGATCCTTCTTTGGTGTGCATAATTAGGAAAGCAGAAAATAGACATGTCTACCTTTAGGTGGAAAGAAGAGAAATCTCTCGCCCGTCCTGCCCAGAGCGGGACTAGAGGCGCAGCCGCCGTCGCCTAGGCTATGGCGGGCCAAGGAGTAGTTTAGAGAATAGTTAAATGGTTGAATAGAGAAATAGGTAAAGAGTAACAAGTAACGAGTGGGCGGTAAAAATCTGTGCCGTTCCCTCGCCCTTGGGCGGGGATGGGATATTTCGCGGTTTCTTCTGGAACCCGCGAAAAGAATAATCCATAAAATCCTGTTAATCCTGTCTAACTTTTCTTCCCTGCCCGCAGGGCATGACCATTTTGCGTCTGACAAGTCGTCAGACGCAAAGTCCGCGTGGGCTTGGCGCGACGAAGCCTTGGCGAAGTTGGGTCGAGTGAGCGAAGCGAACCCCGCAAACGGGATGCAAGCACGCGTGGCTAATAGGGGTAGAAGGGGGAATGGATGAATGAAATACTTCAGCCTTCCTTGGGGCGCCGAAGCTTTAGCGAAGGCGCCAGTCTTCAACCTAAATACCTGAAAAAAGGAGAAAGAGATGCATGATACTGAATATCGCGTTGTAGGACAGCCGGTCCCGAGGATTGACGGCAAGGTGAAGGTCACAGGGACTGCCACCTTTGCCGATGACATGGCCATGGTCGGGATGCTGCATGGGAAGCTTTTGAGGAGCCCCTATGCCCATGCCAGAATCAAGAACATCGATACCAGTAAGGCGGAAAAGCTGACCGGAGTGCGGGCGGTGATTACCGGAAAGGACTTCCCGGGTATTGTGGTGGGGTTCATGAAGCAATATGCGGACCGTCCCCCCATTGCCGTGGACAAGGTGCGCCATTACGGAGAGACGGTGGCTGCGGTGGCTGCGGTGGATGAGGACACGGCCGAGGATGCCCTGGACCTCATTGAGGTGGAGTATGAGGAATTGACCCCTGTCGTCAATTGGGAAGACGCCATGAAAGAGGGGGCCCCCCTGGTCCATGACCAGGCAAAGAACAACATCGGCGCGACCTGTGAATTTGATTATGGGGACGTGGATAAGGCCTTTAAGGAGTGTGATTATATCCTGGAAAAGAAGTTTGCCACCCAGCGGGTCGCCATCGGCTTTATCGAGCCCCATGCCGCCCTTGCCAGTGTGGACGGCTCGGGCAAGGTCCTCTTTCAGGGGTCCAAACAGAGCCCCTACATCACCTGGCGGCATCTGGCATGGGGCCTCGGCATGCCCCTTGACAAGATCAGGATCATAAATCCCTATATCGGTGGGGCCTTTTCAGGGAAGCATGAAGCATTTGACCTCGATTTCTGTGCGGTCCGCCTCACCCAAAAGACCAGGCGGCCGGTCAAGATCGTGGTCAACCAGGAGGATGTCATCGGGACCTACCGGCAGAGGCACGAAAAGCATGTATGGCTGAAAGCAGGCATGAAAAAGGACGGCACCCTGGTGGCCATGGACTGTAAGTACATTGCCGATGGTGGTGCCTATCTCAGCGTCGCCGCCCTCAACCTCTTTCTCTTCGGGATGTTCAATGCCCTCCCCTTCCGGGTGCCCCATGTGCGTTACGATGCCAAGCGGGTCTACACAAACCTGCCCGTTTGCGGCGCCGTGCGGGGCCAGTCCCAGGTCATTGCGGGATACGTCTTTAACTCCGTGGTGACCATGATGGCCGAAGATCTGGGTCTGGACCCCCTCGAGGTGATGCGCAAAAACATCGTGGAACAGGGCGAGACCCTGGTGGCAGGATCCAAGGTCTCCAGCACCGGGCTCAAGGATGCCATTGAGATAGTCTCAGAAAAAATTGGCTGGGATGAAAAACGATCCAAAAAAGAACCCAACAAAGGGATCGGTTTCGCCTGTGGCGCCCAGATTTCAGGTTGCCGCATGGGCGGCCACTTTGCATCATCCGCCCTTGTGAAGATCGGTGAAGACGGCACCGTACAGCTTGTCCACGGCGGGACAGAGCTCGGCCAGGGGTGTGACACGGTCTTTGCCCAGATGACTGCTGAGGTCCTGGGGGTCGATTTTGAGGATGTGCAGATAGAGATGGAAGACAGCCATGACGGTATCCTGGATTCCGGGATGTTTGGAGATCGGTGTACCACCTGGAGCGGAAATGCGGTCATCGCTGCGGCCGAAGATGTCAAAGCAAAGCTGGCCGAAATAGCCGCAGAAATGCTCGGTGCGAAACCCGAAGAACTGGTCTTCAGGGACAAACAGATATTTGTTGAGAACAGCCCCGGCAAGGCGATCCCGTTCTTGAGAGCGGTCAGGAACGCCTACTATGGGGTAGGCAAATCACTCTATGGCAGCGGCAGTTGGAGCTTTCCGGGGGCGGAAATCGCGGACTTCAGCCAGGGGCACTGCGAAAAGTTCACCCCGTCATTCAGTTTTGTTGCCCAGGCCGTGGAGGTGGAGGTGGACCCTGATACCGGAAAGGCAACCCTGCTCAATTCAATCGCTGCGGATGATTGCGGCCGTCCCATAAACCCCCTGCTGGTGGAAGGGCAAATGGACGGCGGGTCCGCCCACATGATCGGCCAGGCGCTTTACGAAAAAAGCCTCTACAGTGACAAGGGGGTCGCCCTGACCGGATCCATGAGGACCTATAAGATTCCCACGGCCCTGGACGTGCCCAGGCTTACCAACCATCACGTCCTGGTGCATGATCCCCTGGGACCCTTTGGGGCCAAGGGAGCGGGAGAGACCTGTACCACGGCCATCATGGCAGCCATTCGGAATGCCATCGAAGATGCTGTGGGCGTTCGCTTATGCGAACCTCCCTTTACACCGGAAAAGATCTACCAGGCACTGAAGGAGAAAAAGGAGGGCAAGAAGTGAAAAAATATCCATCTTTAAGAAGATTGCCGAAGTTTGAATATATTGCTCCAACGACCCTCGAGGAGGCGACCCGCTTTCTTTCCGAGCATAAAAATGAGGCCCGGCCCATTGCCGGCGGTACGGACCTCCTGCTCAATATGAAGAGACGTGCGGCCGTGCCTCAATTTGTGGTGGGTCTCAGGAATATTCCGGACCTGGACCGGATTGCCTATGATGAAGGCAAGGGACTCCGGATCGGGCCCATGGTGACGATCCACGATGTGGAGACCTCACCTCTGGTGCTGGAAAAGTATCCCATTCTCTCCCAGGCCGCCGCCACACTGGGCTCTATTCAAATCAGAAACCTTGGGACAGTGGTGGGTAACGTGTGCAATGCCCTGCCCTCGGCCGATATGGTCCCAAGCCTCATTGCCCTGGGCACCCGGGTGAAGATAATCAACGGGACCGATGAACGACTGGTGGTTCTCGAGGACTTCATCACCAATGTGGGAAAGACGGTCCTGGCGCCCGGTGAAGTGGTGGCAGAACTCCAGGTACCGGAACTGCCGTCCAAGGGTGCAGGCACATACATTAAGTATGCCCAGCGTGGGGCCAAGGCCCTGGGTATCTGTAATGTGGCTGCGTGGCTCTCCATGAAAGACGACACCTGTACGGACGTCAGGATCTGCCTGGGGGCAGTGGGCCAAACCCCCATTCGGGCTGTCCAGGCCGAAGCGGTATTGAAAGGACAACCCTTCACCCCGGAAAAGGTGAAGGAAGCGGGGCAAATCGTATCCAAAGAGGCCCAACCCCGGACCTCCCTTTTGCGGGGTTCCGCAGAATACAGAAAAGAGATGGTCGGGGTATTGACCGAGAGGGCTTTAAAAAACGTCAGGGATCAGATTGGTTAGTTGGGTCTCAGTGCAAAGACACCACCTCGTGCCCTAATAAAGCAATAATATCTGCTTATATATGAAAGACAGAAAAGGACGGTTACATGGAAAAAATGATTGCTGTGCGGGTCATGGGGGATAAAGAGACCAGACAGGTGACCCTGGAAGAGGCCCGGAAGATCATGGACGAGGTCTACAATGATCCCATTGGAGGGCTTGTTGCCGATGCCAGGACCCGTCAGGTCATTTGGGCCATAGGACCCGATGTTGAGGAAATCCTCATCATGGAAAAAATGTTTGGAGGAGGTTAACGAATGAAACAACTCATGCGTATCACCATAAACGGCGTGAATTATGAAGAAGAAATCGATGTACGAAGGACCCTGTTGGAAGTTCTGCGGGAGAACTTCGGTTTGACCGGCACAAAAAGGGCCTGCAATGAGGGAGAGTGTGGTGTGTGCACGGTCCTGATGGATGGCAAGCCCGTGGCCTCATGCCTGGTTCTGGCGGTAGAGGCCCAGGGCAGGGAAATTGAGACTGTGGAAGGGGTGGCTGAAGAAGATGAACTGCATCCACTGCAGCAGGCCTTTCTGGAACACGGGGCCTTTCAATGCGGCTTCTGTACCCCGGGGACATTGATGACGGCCAAGGGCCTTCTCGAGGAAAATCCCAGTCCCACGGAAGGTGAGGTACGGCATGCCATTGCCGGTAATCTCTGCCGTTGCACGGGATATACCAAATACGTAGACGCCGTTATGGATGCCGCTGATAAGATGAAAAAATGATGAAAGATCGAAAAACTCACAGAGACGTCATAAAAGGATGGCACCCCTATTCCCATGAAGAGGTCAGCCGATATGTGACCCAGGGACTGTGGCCCAACCTGACCGTGTGTGACTGCCTGGACCGCAATGCCAAGATCTTTCCCCATAAGCTGGCAGTGGCCGATGGGGTTCAGGAGCTCACCTGGAAAGAACTCCGGCAGAGAGCCAATCGATTGGCCATCCACCTGAAAAGGCTGGGCATTGAATACGGTGACTTCTTTGTCCTGCAGTTGCCCAATGTGGTAGAGTTTATGGACATGTTCTTCGCTCTCAACCGCATTGGCGCCGTTCCCATCATGTGCCTTCCCAGACATCGCCGCCTGGAGATCGATCACGAGTTGAGGGTCCATGAGGCAAAGGGCATCTGTGTCGCCGTGGGAGAAAAGTTCGATTATGTGGGGGTGGTGGAAGAACTTCGCCCGGCTCACCCCCATTTGCAGGTCCTCCTGACGACCCGGGAGCCTGCACCCCCCGACTGGCATTCCCTGGGAAAACTCCTCAATGAAGAGATAGAAAAGGATTATGGGAATGATTACCTGGACCAATTCGCACCCGTTCCCGATGACATCTGCATAGAACAGCTCTCCGGCGGCACGACCGGTGTGCCCAAGGGAATACCCAGGACCCATAATGATTATATGTGCGGATGGGATTACGTGGGCCGCGCGGCCGGCTACACCGATGACTCGGTCGGTCTGGTGGCCATCCCTGTCGCCCACAACGCATCCATGGAAAACATCTGCGGTCCGGCCATTTTCAGGGGAGGAACCATTGTTCTTTCCCCGTCACCCGGGGCCGAAAAGACCTTTGAACTCATTGAAAGGTACCGGGCCACCCATGCCCTCATCATCCCTGTGCAAATCATCTACTGGAAAGAGGCCTATGAGCAGGGGACCCAATCCGACCTGAGTTCATTCAAGGTGCTCGCCGCAGGAGGCCAGAAGGTAAGGTCTGAGCTGGTTGAATGGTCCATTGACACCTTTGGGGTTGATTTCGTGAATACCTTTGGCATGGCAGAAGGGCCCCAGATCACCACCCGTTGGGACAGTCCCAAAGAGAGCAAGATGGTCACGGTGGGTCGGCCCATCATCTCCCACCCGGATGTGCAGATCAGGCTCGTGGACGATAACAACAAGGCCGTAAACCAGGGGGAGGTGGGAGAGCTGGTCATTAAGGGGCCCCTCACCTTCAAGGGATATTTCAGGAGTGAAGAGGAAAACAAGGCCGCATTTGACAAAGAGGGCTTCTTTCATACCGGCGATCTCATGTCCCTTCGTGAAGACGGCCGGTATGTGGTTGAGGGGCGTAAAAAGGATGTGATCATACGGGGCGGAGAAAATGTATACCCGGAGAGGATAGAGGACAAACTCAAGCTTCATCCCAAGGTGGCCAATTGTGCGGCCATCGGGATCCCTGACGAACGATTCGGGGAGAAAATGTGCGCTGTTGTCCAGACCGTCAAAGGAGAAACGATCAGCTTTGATGAGATTGTCAGCTATCTCAAAGGAGAAGGCATTGCCGTTTTCCAGATGCCTGAACGGCTGGAGGTGGTGGAAGGCTGGCCTTTGACCGCCGTGAACAAAATAGACAAAAGACGTCTGCGCGCCCATGTGACGGCCAAATTGTTCCGGGAAAATGTCATCGGGAAAGGCCTTGGTGACGAATACCTCAAACGGGACAAAATAACCATCGACGATATTCTATCGGAAAAAATAAAAATTGAATTCAGCGGCGCGCCCTCCTGAAGCGTGTGCATGCCTTTTAGGAGGGAATAGGGCCGTTTTTGGGGAGTGTTTCACATGCTGAACGGTTACAGGGACGAAAAAAATGTTTTGCATTTTCCGGTAAGCCGCCACTAGGGCGGCTTAAAGCGAAATGGATTTAACCCATTTCGCGATTTAAAAACCCCGGGGCCAAGCCCCCTGCACCCCCGCCCTTTCCCGCAAAGCGGGATCTACGACAGCACGGGGCTCTCTGTTGCGGTTTTTGTAGACAATTTTTCAGCATTGGGTTATAAAACGGTTTTACTGCAACCAAAGAGCCTAAACTCCAATGATTCGTGTTTTCTCATCTGAACTGCTTACGAAAGGAGGTGAAGGTTCCACGTCCGAGGACATTACCTGATTGGTTCTGAAAGACATGAAGAAAATTTTTCTTCATCATGTGCTCACCATTTAAAAGAGGAGGAATTGGCATGAGACGGAAGAAATCAGTCATTATAGCCGGGATCGTGTGTTTGGTATTTGCAGTAGGTGTATTATC